>JBFWWY010000124.1:0-8136 GCA_050245935.1 Phycisphaerae bacterium
CATCGACGGTCGTCGTACTACGCACGCCGCATCACGCACCACGTCGATGACGCGGCGCTTCCCTTTTACCAGATTCAGTTTGCGGACGCTGTTCTCGACGAGAATGACAGAACTGTCGACAACGAGACCGAAGTCGAGCGCACCCAGACTGAGCAGGCTGGCGGCGATGCCGAATTTCAACATCATGCTGAACGCGAAGAGCATCGAGAGCGGGATCGCGAGCGCGACGATCAAACCGGCGCGAACGTTGCCGAGAAAGATGAAGAGGATCGCAACGACGAGCAAGCCGCCTTCGAGCAGGTTCTTCTTCACCGTCTCAATCACTTTTTCGACGAGTTCGGTGCGGTCGTAAACAAGTTCGAGTTTTACATCATCGGGCAGTACTTTTTGCACTTCGGTCAGGCGGTGCCGCAGCGCCGTGGTCACGCGATGGGCGTTTTCGTGCATGATCATGAAGCCGAGACCGTGGACGACTTCGCCTTTCCCGTTTGCTGTCACCGCGCCACGGCGGATTTCGTGACCGATTTTGACCTCCGCGACGTCACGGACGCGAATGGGTACGCCGGCCTGCGCGTCGATCACGATGTTTTCGATCTGCGGCAGTTCCGTCGTCAGCGCGACGCCGTGAACGAGCAGCAGTTCACCGGCTTGTGTAAGGTTGCCGCCGCCGACGTTCATGTTGTTCCCGCGCAATGCTTCGAGCACGCGATCCAGCGTAAGGTCGTGTTTGATGAGGCGCATCGGATCGACGAACACCTGAAATTGCCGGCGCTCGCCGCCCCACGTATTGATTTCCGCGACGCCGGGAACCGTCTGCAATTGCGGGCGGATGACCCAGTCCTGCAGTGTCGTCAGTTCGTTCAGACTGCGCGTCTCGCTGGTGACGAGGTAGTGCAATACTTCGCCGAGGCCGGTGGAAATGGGACCGAGTTCGGGGACGCCGACCCCGTCCGGGAGTTCGGCGGTCTGCACGCGCTCGTTGACGAGTTGGCGCGCGAGGTAGAGGTCCATGTCGTCATCAAAAATCACCGTAAGCTGGCAGAAGCCGAATTTCGAGACGGAACGGACTTCCTGCAGATTGGGCAGACCGGTGACGACGCGTTCGAGCGGAAGCGTGACCTGCTGTTCGATTTCTTCGGGGGTCAACGCGGATGCGACGGTGTTGATCTGCACCATTACCGGCGTCGTGTCCGGGAAGGCGTCGATCGGGAGACGCAGCATCGCGTACACGCCGAAACCCACAAGCACCAGCGTCGCGACGATGACGATCAGGCGATTTCGCAGGGACCAGCCGATGATGGCTTCAAGCATTCCGTATGTCCTCGTTTCTCGGGAGGGCGAGGCTCCCGCCGAGCCGGCACCCACAGCAGTCGGGTCGAATTAAAATATGAACGGTGACCAGCGAACTGAACGTCTTATGCGCTTCCTTATCCCGATCGTCATCGGGACGGCTCTGATCGCTTTGCTGGATGCCCGAGGCAGCTATCGAGTGCTAATCCGCTGCACAACAGCCTGCGCCGATTTCGCCTTTGAGGATCTCGGTCTTCAGGAGAAACGCGCCGCGGGTGACCACCTGCTGTCCCGCTTCAACGCCGGAGAGCGCTTCCACCGCGTCGCCGCTGCCTTCGCGAAGTTCCACCGGCTGCGCGTAATATTCGCCGGGACCGCTTTGCACGAAGACAACATTGCACGAGCCGTCCCATTGCACGGCGGAGCGCGGAACGACGAGCATGGAGCGACCTACCCGGGCACGCACCTGGGCGCGGCCGAACATATTCGCGCGCAGCGCACCGTCTTCATTGGGAAATTCGGCACGCGCGTGCAGCGTTCGCGTCCTCGGATCGGCACTCGGGCTGACCCACGTCACGACACCTTCAAACGTGCGCCCGCGAACACCGTCGATTTCGAGCATGACGCGCTGTCCGGGCTCGATCGGCGCGCTGGGGTCGGGCCAATCAAGCATTGCCCACATCGTCGACGTATCCGCGATCGCGAGCAGCGGCATCTGCCGATCGACGACTTCACCGACGACGGCATTGCGTTCGACGACCTGGCCATCGAAAGGTGCGGTGATGGACAGCAGAGAGCCGACGTCGTCCTGCGCGACGACGGCTTCGATGCTGTCGTCATCAAGCCCGAGGGCGCGCAGACTCGCACGCGCCCGCGACACCGCGATGCGTCCCTCCGCCAGCTTGGTGAGCGACTCGTGAATTTCGATTTCCGTCGTCAGGCCTTTTTGCGACAGGCTCAGGTAACGCTCATGGCTCGCTTCATAGAGCGACACCAGCGCGCGGGTGTGGAGATACTCGGCTTTGGCACTCGCAAGCTCCGGTGAATCAATCACCGCGAGTACCTGACCCTTGCTCACGCGTGCGCCGAGATCGACCGCCACACTATGCACGACCCCGCTGACGCGCGGGGCGAGTTTCGCGAACAGGTTGGCGTTGTACGTGGTTTCCGCATTGCACTCGGCGACGCCGGAGATTTCGCGCTCCACGACCGGCTCGGTTTCGAGGTCGGCGCGCTCCGCGATTTCGCTGCTTTTGAGCTGAACCAAAGTCTGATTGATATGACAATCCGGGTCGGGCGCAGCGAAGAGCCGATCCTGCCCTTCGACGGGCGGCGTTTGCGCATTCGCGGGCTTCGATTCCCCTTTACAGATGTCGCAGCGTGACTCGGGTAGTCCGTGGGCGGCACACCAGTCGTCAAGCGACTTGTAAGCCGTAATGACTTTGGGGTTGCACACCCAACACAGCGCTTCGGACACGTCGTGGCCGGCGCAGAAACCCATCGATTCGTTGAGTTCCGGCGTGCAAAAGCCGCACTCGGCCTTGAGCAGGCCGTGCGGACAGTCGCCGGTCGCGGCCGCCGGGACGACAGAGATTTCGGGGTTTCCAGTAGGCGCGGGCTTGTTGCACGCGCTGATAATGAAGAATCCGGCGACGGCGGCGCTGATTATGAGCGCAGCCGAAAGCAGACTGCTGAATATTTTCATGGCATTACACCCCGTGGAGCGGGTATGGCGCTACGGTCGCTTTCGCGACGCCGGCGCATCCAATATCAAAAATCGAATACGAAATTCGTCAGAAAAGAAACGTGAAACGCGGGGCGCGAATCAATTCAGCAGTGGCGTGTAAAGCGGGATCTGATTGCACGGTGGCGGATTCTGTTGCAGCACAAAATCGCGACTGAATGCGAACGTCGCAGGGACGACTGCCGCAAGTTCGACCGCGTACACCGCGCCGCAATCGATTTTTCGATCAACGGATGTACTTGGCGCCGGCGTATAGAAGGCTTCGCAAAAGCAGCCGGCGTCGTCGTGCGTCTCCATGTCGTCGCAATGGTCGCAGACATGAGCGACCAGTTCAGCCGGCTGCGATTCGTGACAGCCGTCCTCCGGCGCGCAACATTCCCCCCCCCGCGCAGAGCGCAGGGCAGATGAAGGCGATCCAGATGGAGAGGGCCGTTTGAATCATAATCTTCTGTATTATTCTATCGGCCCGCAGATTTGCGCACAAAAATTAGCCTTTTGTGGCATTCTGCGGCGAGACAGCATGCATTTAACGATCTTTATCTCGCGAAATTCGGCGCGCAATAACCCGATAACCCCGTCGAACTCACCATATTTATCATTGCGCAGCAAGTTCCTGCATTACCGCGATCCCCGCCGACATGCCGAGGCGGCTCGCGCCGGCTTCGATCATCGCGCGCACGGATTGCAGGTCGCGGATGCCGCCGGAGGCTTTGACTTTGATGGGTGACGCGTGCTTGTGGAGCAGCGCGACGTGTTCCACCGTCGCGCCCCCCGCCGGATGAAAACCAGTCGAGGTTTTGACGTATGCGGCTTGCGCTTCGGCGGCGCAGCGACAGCCGAGGATGATCTGTTCGTCGGAGAGCGCGGCGGTTTCGAGAATGACTTTTACGATTGCACTCTCGCTCGCCTGTCGCGTGGCAGCGACGACCTGCCAGATGTCCTCCTGCACAAGCGTTTTGTCTCCCGCGATCAGTGCGCCGAGATTGACGACCATGTCGACTTCGCTCGCGCCCTGCTGCACGGCGCGCTTGGCTTCGGCCGCCTTGATCTCCGGCAGCGAGGCGCCAAGCGGAAAGCCCGCGACCGTCGCCACCTGAACGGACGAGTTCTGCAACTGACTGACGCATTCCTCGACCCAGAACGGGTTCACGCACACCGCAGCGAAGTCGTATTCGAGCGCTTCCCGGCAGAGCCGATCGATCTGCGCACGCGTCGCCTCCGGCTTGAGCAGTGTGTGATCGATGAACTTTGCGAGCTCGGCGGCGGAGGTGGGTTGTGCGGGCATGAGATCTTTCCTTTCACGAATCCGGGCCGTCGAGCGCGAACCAAACACCGCGGCCCGCACGGGGGACCCTTCCTCTTCGCGATTCATCAGCGGGCTGCAAACCCGTCCCCCCATGTTCGCGATTCAAAAGCGGGTTGAAAACCCGCCTCACCTACTTGTGCTTAGGCAGATGCGATCAGTTCGACGCCGAGCACGTTGTCGTGGCCGGTGCGGATTTTTTCGACGAGCGCCGCATCGGGGCTCGGCGTCACGCGAATGTGTGCACACGCCGTCTTGCCGCCGTCGAAGATGACGTGATCCATTTCCTCAACGTTGATACCTGCGGTGCTGATGACCTGGAACACGTGCGCGAGGCCGCCGGGCTTGTTGCGCAGTTTGACAACGAGCAGCGATTGCGGCGGCGATTCGTTGAGATTCACGCAATTGAGCACGCGATTGGTGGCTTTGAATTCCGCCACGATGCGAACGGCTTCGTCCGCGACGGCTTCCTGCGCCTGTTGCGTGGACGCGCCGATGTGATGCGTCACATACAGGTTCGGCACATCCCGGAGCGGCGAGTCGATCGGCTCGCCGTCGGCACCGGCCGGTTCGTTGTTGAAGACATCGATCGCAGCGCCACGGAGCTTGCCGGTCTTGAGCAGGTTGGCGAGTGCGTTTTCGTCGATCACGCTGGCGCGCGAAGTGTTGATGAGAAACGCCGTGGGTTTGAGGAGTGCGAGATTCTTTGCATCGAGCAGCGCTTTCGTACTGTCGCCGCCGGGGATGTGAATCGTCACCACGTCCGCTTCTCGCAGGAGTTCTTCCATTTCCGTCCGGCGGCACGAGGGAAAATCGACGAGCCCGCGTGAGCGACCGAGATGGGTGTAGATCACTTTCATTTCACACGCTACGGCTCGGCGTGCGACCTCCGTGCCGATCTGGCCTGCGCCGATGATGCCTAGCGTACGGCCCTTGAGCCCCAATGCCGCGGCACCGTATTTTTTCTTGCTCCACTCGCCTTTTCGGAAATCGATCACATTGTCGGGAATGTGACGATCGAGCGCGAGGATGAGACCGAGCGTGAGTTCCGCGACGGCGACGGCGTTCATCCCCGGACAATTCGCAACGCTTACGCCCCGCTCTGAGGCCGAAGGCACGTCGATATTGTCGACGCCGGAACCGGCGCGGAGAATCATCTGTAACGACTTGCCGGCGTCAATGACATCTTTCGGGACTTTCGTCGAGCGGACGACGAGCACGTTCGGGTCGAAGCCGCGCATCTTGTCGACCAGTGCGTCGCCTTTCAATCCTGCGTCGACTTCCAAGGTAGACGCCAAGCCGCGAAGGCGATCGATTCCGCTTTGCTCGAATTTATCCGCAATGAGGATTTTCATACGTATCCTGCTTTCAGGGTGAATAGCGACGCGCACGCCGGGACGGAACGATTCTGGTTCCGTACGAATTCGCGCAGCCGCTTAAGTATGGTAAGGGAACGTCATCAGAGCGGGAACCCGGGAGGAAGGTTCGCAAAAGAACTGCGTTACTGCATGTCCTCTGAATCTTCATCGATGCCGCACGCCTTGCCGCCGGCAATCTGAATGCGATTCTTGCCGTTCTTCTTGGCCTGCAGCAAAGCGTCATCTGCGGCGCGGATCAGTTCATCCACCGTGCGCCCGTCCCACGGAAAACTCGCGAGACCGCCGCTGATGGTCACGGGGCCGGGTGCCGCCGGGCCCAGAAAAGCGAACTTATGCTCGTGAATGACTTTGCAGAATCGCTGGGCAAGAACTTCGGTCTGCGAGGGATGCCGGGAGCCCGCGACGCGCGGCTCCTCATGCTCCCAGAAAATGACGGCAAACTCGTCGCCGCCGTAGCGGGCAACGATGTCCGATTCGCGCGAGCTTGCGGTCAGCAGCTTCGCGACTTCGCGAATTAAGTCATCGCCGACATGATGTCCGTGTTTATCGTTGTAGATTTTGAACTCATCAATATCAAAGAGAAACAGAGTCAGTTGCGCTCGTCGGGCGGCGGCTTCTTCCAGAAGCGCGGCAAAGCGTTCATCGAAATGGCGCCGATTGTTGAGACCGCTCAGCGGATCGGTACAGGCGAGTTCCGCCAGATGATCGACTTTTCCGGCGACGTTGAGTATCAACTCGACCAAACGCGCCATCTCGGGCAACCGCTTCAGGGTGTCCTGGCCATACGTGCCGAGGGCCGGCGGACCCAGTGCGATTTCGCCGACAATCTTGCCGTCACGGCGCAATGGCTCCTGGACCATTGCAGCCGACGCATCTCCACGAACGCCGCGGCGGCCGTCCCACTGGATGACCGCAGACGTCGCGCGAAAGACGCTTCGGAGAAGTTCGGCGAGCTGAGAGAGCGTCTGCTCCGGCTCGTCGTTCAGCGACTCCAGGATTCGGGCAACCTGAGCCAATTCGTCGAATCGCGATACGTCCGCAACGGTCGTAGGCAGGCTTGAGAATTCAACGTCCGATCGCTTCTTTGACGAGTTGAAATTCGATTTGTCGGCAGGGCTCAAAATAGCGTAGAGATCCTTCGAGGTCACAGGTTCGAGCAAATATTCATCCGCACCGCGTTGTACGGCGCGGAGGCCATGGGGTTCGTCGGGCGGCGGCACCACTACTACTAATTTTACATTTGAATTGAGTTCGCGGACGGTTTCGATGGCACGAATCAGCATCTCAGGTGCCGCGACCGAGAAAATCGCAGTTTTTACGCTTGAATTGCAGATTTCCCAAATCGCTTCCAACGTGTTCTCGAAAAAAATCGATTCTCCAGGGGGCAACATGGCGCCGATGCGACGACCGAAAGCCGACGGACCGATGATCAATGTTGAGGGCGCGGGCGCAGAACGCGGCTGTCGCGTGGACGCGCCTGGTTTCGAAGCTGGCTGGTTCAAAGGCAGATCAGCTTTCATTCTCTTCCAGCAACTGCGTCCATTCACGGGGCAACAGGCGCGAGCGCGCCCGTCCGACGGCTTGTGGGATCGCGACGGCAGCGCTCGCGACGGATTCGTGCTGATGTTCCGAGACCGATGCGCACAGGTCGCTGTCCCGGCGGCGCAGGAACCGTGCGTCCGGCGCCGGCGTGCTCCTGCAATTCTCCATCCGCGGAACCAGGGTATCGGGGCTTTCCATCAGCAACGTAAAGAGGGCCTGATTTGTGGGAACGCGAATCATTGCGTCGCGTACGTCCTCCGGCAATTCGTTCACGCCGTCGCCGTACGCGACAATGACGGCATGTGGCCAGGATTGCATGACATATTCGAAGATTTTCTGCTCGTTGCGTTCGAGCCAGTCCATGCCGATGAAGACCATGTCGCAGCGGGGGGAATTTTCACGCAAGAGAACGGCGCAAACTTCGTAGGCATCACGGGCAACAATGGAACGAATTCCATATGCCTCCAGCCAGCGATCAACAAGGTTGGTCGCTGTGCGATCGCCCAATGGCAAATGCAGCGCGGTCCGTTCCATGGCCGGCAAACTCGCAGTTTTGTATGTGCAATCTGAGCGGAAACGCTCCCCTCACTCGAAGGCGCGATTCTACTCAGTCGCGCGGCGCATTGTCAAAATAAACCTTTGATTCGCGGCTGAAATAGCACGTTCGCACGCCGTAACCCGGGACCCGAGCATACGTTGCGGGATGTCGAATAATTCGGTGCAACGAGCGCTTTTTAGGCGAACTCACGCACGTCCGAGCTATGTCGGAATATTGGTTCGCGATGACCTGCGTGCAATTGCTCATCGGCGCGGTATGGCGCAAGGCACTGTGCTTCTGCCTTCTCACTCGCGCAGCACCGGGCGGGATTTCGGAACTA
>JBFWWY010000125.1:0-8125 GCA_050245935.1 Phycisphaerae bacterium
TGACGTTGTCCAGCACATTGCGATGATCAAAACTTGTGTAGTCCTGAAACACCATCCCGCGGTCAGCACCGGGGCCGGTCACCGTTTGGCCGTGTACCCGCACTTCGCCGGACGTCGGCGGGTGCTGCGGCTCCAGTCCGGCGATCAGGCGCAGAACCGTGCTCTTTCCACACCCGCTCGGCCCGAGAATGCTGATGAATTCCCCTTTTTCGGGGAGATCCTCGACAACAAAACTCACGTTTCGAATCGCGGTGTAAGGATTCGCGCCGCCGACGCCGTAGGTTTTCGTCACATCGACGAACTCCGCGATGGGTGGCGGGCGCTTCGCGGGCACCTCCGGTGGGTGCGCGTCGGCACCCGCGTGAGGCAACGTGCTCGCTGCGGGCTTGTTGGCACTCATCGTCGCGGCTCCGTCCCGGGTTGGCCGCTGGGACGGCCGGCCGGCTGCATCGAAAATGCGGCAGCGTCGGCGGACCAGAACACTCTTTTGCAATCTTCCCAGAGGTGCATCACGTTGCGGAAAAGTCGATTGAGAACGCCGCGTCCTCCGTAGCGGTAGGGGAACAGACTGCATTGAATCAGGAACAGAATTCGATCCAGCGCGAGCGCAATTACCGGAATGATCATCAGCACCAGCAGAATATGTTCGCGTTGTCCGCGGCGCTGCGAGGTGATGATGATGTCACCGAGTCCGCCGGCCTCTCCGCCGAACTTGACGAGTTCTGCGAGCATGATGTAACCGAATGCCAAGCCGAACAGGACCCGCAGCGCGTTGAATACCGCGGGAATGGCAAGCGGAACGAGCACCTTCATGATGATCTGCCAGCGATTCCCGCCGAGCGTCAGCGCTGTATCAACGTATCGCTCCTGCACGTCGGCAATCGCGCTCGCGGTATCGGCGATGATGAATGCGACGCAGGCGATAAAAATGAACATGATCTTTTGTGTTTCGCCGATGCCGAACAGCGAAAACGTCAGCGGAATGAGGGCGGCGATCGGGATATTCCGTCCGACCAGCGTGAGCGGCGCGAAGAAGGCGGCGACACGACTGAAACATCCGCACAGAATGCCCACCGGCACGCCCACGAGCGTCGCGAGAGAGAATCCGAGAATCACGCGCTTCAGTGTCACCGCAGTATTTCTCGTCAGCGCGCGATCGAACCAGAGGCTCTTGAACTTTCCAATCGTCTCCGCCGGACTGGGCAACACGGTCGGTCCCATGATGCGCGCTTCCGGGATGTCACCCCGCGTGATGAACCACCAGATCCCCAGACACACCAGAAGACAGCACATCCCCAAAAGCAGTGCTTGCCAGCGGGGAATCGGCTTCCGCAGCGCGAGCCATCCCCGCGTCGAAGATTTCTTGACGAACGCCGAAGTTCCGACGAGCGGCCGCGCCGGATCGGCAGCTTCGACGTGCACCTCGTCCTGATTGATTTGCGGCTGTTCGGCCATTCCGGATCTCCGATCTGCAGAGCTTCGCAATCAACCGGCTTCCGCCGGGAACACCTTGATCTCGACGCGCCGATTCTTGGCGTGATTGTTCGGATCGCTGATGTCGGCCGGTCGATCCCACCCCATCCCTTCCACGCCGAATTGGTTCGGATCGAGGTCGTACTTCTGCACGAGATTTTCCTTGACCGCATTGGCGCGATTCAGCGAGAGCTCTTTGACCAGACTTGCGGGGACATTTCCTTTCATGGAGCTGTCGGTGTGGCCTTCGATCACGATTCGCGCAGCGCCAAATTGCCCGACCAGTTTCGCGATATCCTCCAGCACGAATTCGATATTGGGATCGTACAATACTTCCACGTCTTTCCCGTCGACCTTCTTGGTCACCTTTTTGCTCAAGTCCCACGAGTTGGGGAAAAAGTGAATGAAGATCGTGTTGGTGAGGATTTCCTCCTCGGCACGAATCTCGCTCACGAGCGCCGGCGTGAACTGCATGCGATATTCGTCTTTCTGCGACTGATACTTCGGCTCCTTGCCGAGCTTTTCAATCAGCGAAAAGTCCATGACCTGATCAAAGGGAACCGGCTGGTGCGTGATCGCACCGACTCGTCGGTAGAGGTAATACGCCTGATTCCAGATGCGCTCGAAGTTCGCCGGATTGTTCTGATTGAGAAAAAACTGGTAGTTCTCAGCCCAGTTCGTGCTGTGCGCGTCGCCAAACATGGCGAACGTTTCACTGGCGGGGATGTTGTAGCCTTGCGACATGAGGTCGGCACAGTGCTTTCGCGCACTTTCATCTTTCAGCGCTTCGATCGCGTCAAAAATGCCGCGCATCAGCCCTTCGACCATCTGCGGATGATCCTTGGCAAAATCTGCCCGCGCAAACCAGACGTCCGCAATCAGCTTGTTTGCCGTCGCCGTCGTCACAAGCAGCCGGTTGCCGCGAACCTTCTCGAGATTGTAAATATCGGGTGCCCAGGTCACCGCGGCGGCGATGTCCTTTTGCGCATTGAATGCGGCGGCAGCCTGGAAGGCGTCTTCCGTATACACCATGTCCACTTCGGCGGGCTGCACGCCGCCGGCGATGAGCATGTTCAACGCGAAATATTGCGACGGCGAATTCTGCGCGAGCGCAATCTTCTTTCCCCGCAGGTCTGCGACGGTCTTTACGAAATCACGAACGACGATGCCGTCACCGCCATTCGACCAGTCCACTTGCTGATAAATTCTCGGCATGACCCGCGAATCACGCGGCTTGCCGGACTCATCAACGAAGCCTTCCATGAACAGCGGCACCATGTCGAGCGTTGCCCAGCCGATCTGGACATCTCCGGCCGCAAACGCGTCGCGCATCGCGACAGGGTTGTCGATCAGAACCAGCTCGACTTTGAATGTTTCGCCATTGGGGGCTTTCCATTCCTTGCCCGCCTTGAACCCATCGTTTGCATAAATGATCGGTCCCCAGCCGGCCCAGACATTCAGCGCGAAGCGCACTGTGTTGTTCTCAAGTTTGTAGGCCGAGACGCCGCGCACCTCGGGAAGACGTTCGCTGGGAACAAATTTGTATTCACGGACAGTCGTGATGCCGGTGCTGTCGGCAGCCTCCGGATTGCCTGCATCCGTATTCTCCACGCTGATCGCAGAACCGGTTGCACCGCTGGTGTTTGCCGTGCTGCGGTCGGTATCTGTTCCCACCTCGCCGGATGCGGGCGCGAAGAGGTCTGCCCGGTAAATAGCAAAGCCGACGAGGCCAACAATGACGACCGCCATTGCGACGAAAAACGGCGTTTTGGGCTTACCTGCCATCGAATATCTCCTTTTCTCTTTATTCGATTCATTGAACGGCGCTTTGTGCGGCGATCAAGGTGATTCCAGATTCATTTCCTCGGCGAGAATCCGCCGTTCGTAAATGTCTGCCAACTGCGCGTCAAGTTGCGCGCCGTCCGCGGCTTCGACAACACTTCCGTTGACGTCCTGCAGAAACGCAAAGTGACGGGCCGAAGTATCAAACGCCACAAAATACATTTCGACGTCGCCGCCCGTCTCGCGATGCAAGGCCCGAGCCACGCGTTCGGGTTTGGGTCCGGAGGTGTTCTCGCCGTCGGTAATGCACACAACATACTTACGCACGCAGCCGGCGGCATAAAGCGATTCGAAGCCGGCACGAATCGCGGCGCCGATCGCAGTACCGCCCGCCGGCGCGGGCAGCCGAGACACGGCGGCGTTGGCCGATTCCGCGTTGAATTCTGCGATTTCAAGCTGCTGAACCGCCGCACTGCTGAAACTGTGGATCCCGAAACGCAGGCTTCTGTCGGGATGTTGCGCTTTCCAGGAATCCGTATAGGCAATGATCCGCTGGATGGCCTCCCGCGCAATTTCATCTTTCGAGCGTGCCGACCCGGCGCGGCTGGGCACTTCCTGCTCCATGCTGCCCGAAGTATCCACCAGCAGGACGATTCCGGTGCAAAGTCGCTGATCTACTTGCGGAAGGGTCGACGCCACATCCTGGTGGTTGTGGACAGAATTGGCTGGCGATGGCGCATTCCCCGGCTGACGATCGCATGCGATCAGCAGACAAAGGAAAACCGCCAGACCCCCCTCGGCCTGCGCCCAGGGTACCCGACGTTTCCGGATGCCGTTTGCGAATTCGTTCACACAAGCCTCTTCTGCAGGATCCTTGCCCGCGACACGCGGAGAGACGACTGCACAGTCGCTGCATGCGACCCACTACCCGCGAAATCTCCCGGATTGCGCCTTGGCCTTCTGCATCGCACTGATCAACTGCATCATGTCATATGCGGTCAATTCGCAAAGCAACTTCGTCACCGCGGCATGTGTGGCGTCGTCCAGCGTAGGCTCGATCTCCTTCATTAACTTGACGAGCCGCTTCTCCTGTGCCGCCAGCTCCGAATCGTCAATGATGCCGTCGGCGATCGCCGACAAAAATGATTCCAACCGCTGCGCGGACTTTTCAATCACCGGAACCTTGGCCTCATCGTCCAGCCAACTGGAACGCCGCCGCGTTTTCGCAGCCGTCGCGGGCTTTTTCGTTTGGCGCGCGGTCGTCGTCGCCGATTGCGCGCTTCGTTTCGACTCCGGGCTTTTCGCGGCTTTCGCTTTCACGACTTTTTTCTTCATTGCCATCGCGGCATTCCTTTTCTTGAAATCATTTGAAAGTCAGGATTCAATAATCTGCCGCAGCGCGACCAGTCGCTCCTGCAGGGCCGCTCGCCCGTTTTTTTCCTCGACCCGCACGCGCCACGCCTCGTTCAAGAACGTCATTTGCGTGCACTCAAGCACGGCGGCCAGTTCCTGCAGCTCTTTTTCAAGTCCTTGAACGCTGGGAATGAAATCTGTCAATGCCGCGTGAATGTCCGCGGCGCGCACGGTCTCGCGCCCGTCAGCCAGCGCACTCCGGCGCGCCAGCATCAGCACGCTTTCGATATCGGCACCGCTGAGTTCGCGGGCGGGAATCGAGGCGGCAGAGAGCGCATCCTCAAACTGAATTCCGTTCTTACGCGCCATGATTTCGATCATGTTGCGAATTTCGCCTTCGTCCGTCGGATAAAACAGCGGAATGTGAACCTCCGCGCGACCTTGGCGCTTCAGGTCGATCGGCAACAGATCCGGGCGGCAGGTCAGCAACATCCACACGATGCGACCGCGATACCGCGTATCGCCCATCTGGCTCGCAATCATCGAAAACACGCGATTCGAAGTGCCCGAGTCACCCTCGCTCGATCGGTCACCGAGGGCGGCGTCGGCTTCATCAATCATCACCACCACCGGGCCCAGCAATCGCAGCACCGCCAGCACGCGCTCAAGGTTGCCCTCTGTCTCGCCGACGTACTTCGATCGGAAATTCCTCAGCTTCACGCACGGAATGCCGATTGATCCCGCATAACATTCCGCGAGAAATGTTTTCCCTGTTCCCACCGCACCGCTGATCAGATATCCCATCGGCGCTGCGTCCAGTCGGCCCCGGGCAAGCATCGCCGCGTCGTCTCGAAGCCGGGATTTTGCGGCGTCGTGCCCCACAACAAGATCCAACGTGTGTCGCGGCGTGATGAATTCAAGCAATCCCTGACACTGCCGCTCAATAAGCAGCTTTTTGGCTTGCGCAAAGCCGGCGGAATCGAGGGCGCCGCCGTTCCGTCGGCTTTGCGAAAGAATGTGGTCCACGTTCACGAGACTGAGGCCGTTCGAGATCTTGGCAAATTCGCCAATCTTTTCCGGGGTTCCTGAGGATCCGTGCGCAATGAATCGCTGGCGCGAATCCAGATCGGGAAGTGGAATTTCCACCGTTGCGACGTGCGGGCTGTGCACGAGGCGATCGTTGACGTCTGACAGTCTGTCGGCAATCAGACAGATTGCCGCGTTGGTTTTTTTCAGATAGGGATTCTGCGCCCAGCCCAGCAATCGAACAAGATTGGCACCCACCGCGAGACCGAGATTCCCAATCGGACCCGCAGGAACGAGATGTTCCGCGTAGTCGAGCAGGATGGCAATCCGCTTCCGGTCTTCGGCGCGTTCCTCGAGAAGATTCCGCTCGAACAGTGCTTCGAACCGCAGGAGCATCTGATCCGGCTCGCGCGGCCAGCGTGCGATATCGCCGAACCGGCTCGTCAGGTATTGCACCATCTCCTGCAGTCGTTTGGAATCATTGCCGGCCTTCGGTCGTGCTCCGCGCCCGAGGTCATACTGCACGACAACTTCCCAGTCGCCGAACATTTCGGTTGCCAGAAACTCCTGAAGGCTCAGAAACGACGACGTGGCCTCGTGCCCCACGCATACCATGTCGTGCACGTTGCCATGCAAAATGAAAACACTTGTCGTGCCGGACAGATACCGGTCCGCGAGTGACTGTGCCCACAGCGGATAACTTTCGATCGAGTTGAATTGAGTATTCGACAACGGCAGAACTCTATTCTTGAGTCTGGGTGTTTTCGGCACGACCCAGTTGCTTGGTATCACCGGTCAGCGTCGACGTTTCCGGCGTGATCAACCCCATGTCGATCTCAAAATCGCGCAGCGCCTGGTCAGCGAGCGTCTGCTCCATGGCTTTTTCGCGCTGGATATCCACAATTCCGTCACTGGAAAGGTCTGACGCGACACGCGATTTGGCGCGATTCAAACTGATCTTGTCCTGAATGACCTGTTCAATCTGTCCGAAATCAGTGGTGACGTCGAAATTGAACGACGTCGCGAGCTTCGCCATCTCGGCTTCGGCGCGACTCATTTTGAGTTCCGCGTCGTACTTCTGAATCTTCTCGCGCACTTTGGTCAGTTTGCTGCCGGCGTGTTTGATTTTCGTCAGATTGTTGTCATAAGCCGTCTCGTGCATCTTCAACTGATCGCGGTTCTCTGCGAGTTCAGCTTTGGCGCGCTGCAGTTCCAATGCAAACTTGGACGCCGTTTCACGGTCGCCGGCTTGCAGATACGTTTTGACCTTTGCCTCAAGGTTCGCGACATGTCGTTCGTCGCCGGAAACCTGGCGGCTGACGCGTTCGACCAGAGCGCGATACTGCTCAAGTCCCTCGCGCCCCTCTTTCAGCTGGGCAACCGCCTGATCGTACTCATACTGCATTTGCGCGATCGGATCCGCCGTCCAGAACAGGTTGGCGATCTTGTTGATCTGCGCCATCAACGAATTCCATAATTTGCCGAGAATCATGAGCGGACCCACTTTCCGGTTGGCTTGTTGCGGTGATCGCTTCGGCTCCCAGCGCCTGTGCTGAGCGAGTTTTCCTGTTTATGTGCGAAGGGAAGTGAAACGTCAATTCCAGATTTCGGGCATGATTGTAACCGGTCCGCGGCCCGGAAAGACAACCCCCGAATCCCCACTTGCCGGATTCGAAGAGACAAGCGGGCCTCGTTCGGCTGAACCGGGAGTGCCATGCGGACGACGGCGCGGTCCTCGGCGTCCTTCGATACGTTTCTTATATAACCGACGCGCATCGCTTGCGTTCACCCTGCCTTAGCAATCCTGACAGGCACCCAACTCTTCGTTCTCCATTAATTCTTACAACCCTCGACAATCACGATGCATATAATGAATGATCGGGCCAGATTTTTTCACAATATGGGAGAATGTCAGAATGATTCGCACTTTCGCAATTTGCTGCACGTCCACCCTCCTCGCTTTCAGCACCGCCGTCGCGTCCGCCGAAGATCTGGTGGGCAAAGCGGCACCGTCGTTTGAGTTGAAGGGCGTCGACGGCAAAACGTACAAGCTCGACGACTACAAGGGCAAGATCGTCGTGCTCGAATGGGCCAACAAGGATTGCCCGGTGTGGCGCGGCGTGCTCGATGAATTGAACGCGACCTACGAAAAGTATGCGACGAATCAGATCAGCGAGACAACGGACGTGAAAAAGCCGGAAATCATCTGGCTCGCGGTGGATTCGACCAATAATCTGAATGCCAACGACGTGACCGACTTCTGCAAGACCAACAAGATCACGCGGCCGGTCCTCGACGACAGCGAAGGCAAAGTCGGACAATCTTTCAAAGCTCGCACGACACCGCACATGTTCATCATCAACACGGACGGCAAAGTCGTGTACGACGGCGCTATCGACAATAAGAAAAAAGGCGACGAGCACGTGAACTACGTGGCGAAGGCGCTCGATGAGCTGAAAGCGGGCAAGGATGTCAGCGAAGCGTCGACAAA
>JBFWWY010000126.1:0-8100 GCA_050245935.1 Phycisphaerae bacterium
CGAGCGCGGCGGCAACTTCTTTCAGGCAATGTTTGATCATTTCGCCGCGCTCTTCGGGGCGGAATAACCATGTTGCGAACACGCGCATGATTGCACCGTTGCAACATATCGACGCTTTTCTCCACGGTCGCGCGCTCTACCGCGCCGACCAACCTGCCGCACCGCGTGCACGCTGGTTTCTGCTGATGATTCTGTTCCTCGGCCCACTCTACGGCGTGTGCATGGGCAGTTATTCCGTCGCGAATCTTGATCGCGTCACGATGATGCTGCTTGTCGCGATCAAAGTTCCGCTTCTCCTGCTCGCGACGACACTGATTTGTCTCCCCGGCTATTTCGCGTTCAACACCATTCTCGGTCTGCGCGACGACTGGTCCGCTGCGCTGCAGGCGATCCTGGCAGGACAGGCGGCGGTGAGCATTGCGTTGGTTTCGCTCGCGCCGCTGACACAAGTCTGGTATTGGTCAGGCGCAAGCTATCGCGGCGCGATTCTCTTTAACGCGCTCGCATTCGGCACCGCGGCAGTTGCCGGCCAGATCGCGATGCGCCGCTACTATCGCCCGCTGATTCTTCGACGTCCCGCGCACCGCCTCGCACTCGCGCTGTGGATCGGACTCTACGCATTTGTCGGCATCCAGATGGGCTGGATGCTGCGGCCCTTCATCGGCAGCCCCGACATGCCCGTAGCATTTTTCCGCCAGGAACCGTTCAGCAATGCATACTTGGTGGTAATGGAGTTGATTTTCGGCTGATCCACTCGTCGAGCGACGAAGAATCTTACGGAATCTATTTGGGCGATTTGTACACCGATCTCTACGAAAAAAATCAGTTGGTGCAGGCGCACCAACTGATTCAAATGACGTAGCAGAAAGGCGGTCGCCTCGCCTCTGTCTTCTTAATCCACCGCGCGCAACACGCGTCGTCGTCGCGTGCTGCGACCTGCGGTCAGCGACATCGCCGAAATCATCAGCCCTGGCAGCAAGCCGAAACCGCACGGATTCGGCAGCAGGTCGAAACTCTCGTCATCGTTCAGGTCGATATCAAAATCCTCCGGGTCAACGTTGCCGTTGACGTCCTGACCCGCGTTGTCGTCAAAGTTGTCGTCCTGATTGTCGTCGATGACGGGGTCATCGTTGCCGGCATCGTCATCGTTACCGGTATCTTCCCCAATCACGCCGTCGTCATCGTCGCCAACATTGTCGTCATTTCCGTCGTCGTTGTTGTTGCCGTTGTCATCAGGGTCGACGCCGTTGTTGGGATCGTTCGGAAACGCATCGTCGCAGTTCAGCACGCCGTCGTTGTCGTCATCTTCATCGGCAACGCCGCAGCCGCACAATCCTTCCGTCGTCTTGTTCGGATCATTCGGGCACTCGTCGAGACCGTCGACAACACCATCGTTATCACTGTCGAGATTGTCGTCCTGTCCGGGGAACTGATCGCACGCGTCAATCGCGCCGTCGTTGTCGCTGTCCGCTTCGCACTCATCCGGAATCGCGTTGCCGTCGCAGTCGGTACTCGTGCCGTTCGCGATATCCGTGCCATCGTCGATGCCGTTGTTGTTGCAATCGGCGATCGGCACGACCCCGATCGCCGCCAGATCGACGAAGAACGTCGTCGGGGCGGCGTTGCTGATGATGCGCAGTCGTGCGATGCGCACGCCTTCCTGCGCCGGCGTCGTGGAAATCTGCCCGGTGACGCTCGCACCCGGCGACAGCGTCGCATTCGAGATCGTGGTTGCGAACTCAGCATTGTTCGTGCCGATCATGGAGATGGTGCTGATGCTGAGCTGTGCATTGCCGGCATTGCGAATGTTCAGTTCCGCGCTCCCGCCGACGTTCAGAGCGATTTCGCCGAAGTCGAACGCGTCATTGCTGTCGAACAGAACGCCGTCGATTCGTACTTCAATCGCCGGAACCTGCGGCACAACGGCGGTACCGCTGACGATAAAACTGAAATCTTCGCGATTCGGATCGTTATTCGGCAGGTTGAGCAGTGCGACGCGCTGACCGGCGGCGCTCGGCGCGAATGTCACGAGCAGTTGCGCGGTCGCGCCCGGCTGCACGGTGCTTTGCAGCAACGTAAAGGAGTAGTCTCCCGCGGCTGGTCCCTGCAACGAGGGTTGACCGATTTCGAGCGGACCGGTGCCGCTGTTAAGAAACTGCAGCGTGCGCGTGCTCGCAGCGCCGATCTCCGTCGCGGTGAACAGCACCGTGGAAGAGTCGCCGAGCTCCGTCGCGCCGTTGAACACGCGCAGCACGGACGGTTCCTGAAACGCTTCAATGGCGGCATTGCTGATGCGCACGCGGTAGTTCTGCACGTCGTCGACGCCGTCGGTCGAGAACACTTCCAGCACCATCTGACCGGCCAGCGAGTACGGGATCGGCGGATGATATTCGTCCGCGCCGGCATCGTTGAAATCGATCTGAGCGAGGAGCTGGAGACTGCCATTGCCGGCGTGACGGTACAGGCGGAGTCCGAGATCGCGTGCCGCCTTTGCGTCGAACAGGCTCGCCGATCCGCCTTGCGGGCCAAACTGGTATTGGGTGCCGATCGGCTCTACGCGAATCGCGATCGGTACCTGTGCAAACGCGGTGAACTTGTAGAAGTCGCTCACGCCTTGGCGCTCGAGGGCGACGTTTTCGATCGTGATCGTCTGAACGCCGACCGAATTGACGGTGCGGAGCGTGTCGCCGAAGAACTGGCTCTCGGCAAACGAATTGTTCGGTTCGAGGGCGTCGCCGTAGAAGTAGCGGCCGCCGCGAATGTCGTCTTCCTGCGGTCCGGTGAACGCGGTATTGAGGACCGGTTCCATCAACTTGGTCGCGTTCTGCGGTTCGACGTGCTGCAAACCGAGGCCGTGGCCGTGTTCGTGGGCAAGCACATTGAAGAACTGGACAAAGTCGCTCGCCGGATTCGCAAACGTTCCGATGTCGTCGCTGTCGATGACCATGTCGCCGCCGAAGGCGGGGAAGAAATTGACTGCCAGCGGCCCCGCGCCGATCGGTCGGGCCGCGATGCGAATGTCGCCGCGGGCGCCCAATTGGCCGGGCGCGAGGGGGAAGCCGGCACCGTCATCGGCGACTTCGAGATAGGTGATGTTCGTCACCTCGCTCCAGCGATCAAACATCGCGCGAACTTTCGCCTGCCATGCCGCGCGGCCCCCCGGGTAGCCGCTGTCAAACGTGGCAAACAGATCGGTCGCCGCGGAATTGCCGGTGGTGCTCAGAAAGACCGGCGTGCCGTCGGGAACGAAACTGTAGGTCAGCGTAATGGCCTGATCGGCGACGACCGCGCCGTTCGTGGCGGTCGACGTCCAGCGGCTGTGTTCGATGAAGTACGCCAAGCCGTCATCGGGAATCTGCGCAAGCGTGGTTTCAATCTGCGTCGCGGTCGCGGTCGGCTCGAACATGATGCTGAATTCTGGCAGCGCAACGCAACCGCCGCCGCCTTCTTCGTCGCTGTGCGAATGCTCCATTGCATGTTCGACGAGTTCCTGAATCCGGGCGGCGCGGTCGAAGCCGGCGTCAACGCCGCGATGGATCGCGGCATCAGCGCGTCGCGCCGATTGTGCGTTGGCCTGTTGACCGATCGCCGCAACGATTGCCGCGATCGCAAGAAGCGTGCGGAAGTTCGGATGCTGAGGGTGTCGAATGCTGCGTTTCATGACGGTTTCCCTGATGGGTGCGTTTGTAGCCGGTTGCGGATTTGCTGCAACGTCATCGGCGTCCAAAGTTGGCACGAGCGGGGGGAACACGCGGACCGGGATACGGGCAGAAATTTTGCGGAATTGGCGGCAGATTGGGGTAAATCACGCGAAGGGGCGGATCTAGTCCAATAATATCTCGTTTTGAGCTTGGGATACCGCTTTATTGATTTCGGATTGCGAAAGGAATGCGCGCACATTCCGTCCGAAACCTTCGCGCCAAGCGAGGGGCCGAAACGCAAACCGCCAATCAAGATAAATCAATTTGCGAAGCGGTCCGCCTAAATCTGTTACGCTTTCACGCATGAGCACCAAAACCCGCCCCGCATCAGCCGAAGAAATTCTCGCACATCTCCAGGAGATGCAGCGGCAGGAGTGGGCCGTCGAAGGCTGCGGCGAAGTAACCCCGGAAGCGTCCCTTTCCCTCGATACTACGATCAGGGATTGGCGCATAATGGATGATTCCCTGTGGTTTGGATGCGAGACCAACTCGCTCGCACGGTGGTTGAATGCCTGCTATGGGACAAGCATTCCGTTCAATGAATGGGACCGTGTGCTCGCGCCGGTGAAACGCAAAACGCTGCGTGGTGTTTGCGACTTGCTCGCGGCGCACGTGCAAGTGCCGGTGATTGAGCCTTACGCAGTACTCGGCAGTCGATGTCTTCCCGCGGGCTACTTTGTGCATCTGCGAGATAAGCTAGCATTTCATGGAGCCGATGTTTCTTCGCTGCGGCCGAGCTCGTCGTTATACGACGTGAATTTGGAACATCTTGGGATTCTGGTGTGTGAATCCGCGCTCATCGCTCCGGGAAGAATGCCGAGGTTACACTGCCCTACACCAACGCGAATCGACACAGGAGGAATGTTCGGATTGACGACGGGTATGTTAGGAGTGTGCCTGATGAACTTTTATTGGCAGGCGGTTTCACTGTGCTGTCTCGGGATTTTGATTCTCGGTGCATCCGTGACGAGGCGCCTTCTCGACCGTGAAAATCCGTCCCCAATATTCGGCGAATTGCGAACTTTTCGCGATCTCGCGAAATGTCTCGCAGCAGAACCGATAACCGCGCGCTAACGCGTCAGAAAATAGAATTTCTCCCATACTGAGCGCTTGGCTGCACGAATTCACCTCTCATTTCGTTTCGAACCGCGATCCACCTATAATTAAATGCGACAGGCAGACAAAACCGAACATACGTGGAGCGGGAATGCGCGAGCATCATGATTTGATAGTCAAAAAGTCGCACGCCTCGGCCCCACGCTTGGCGCGGGGGGTTCGGATTCGCGGAGTTGCGTGCCGGGGGCCGGCGCGACGGGTGCGCGCAGATGCTTTCGCGAGGCGACGTGGATCGCTTTCCGTTGCTGTAGCAGCGTTCGCGACATGCCTGCTGTCATCACAGCATGTCACGCGCGCCGAAGACCTCCACTTCACCTATCTCTGGCACATGGAGCAGCCGATTTACTGGCCGGTGCCGCAGGCGAGCGGGGCGGATCGCTACGAGCGCGCGTGGGAGTCGATCGTGCAGACCGACATGGGCCGCGCGAACCCGCTCAACGATCTGCGCGTCATCTTCGGCAACGCCGACCGCGTGCCCGCGTATCAATATCGCACGCGCGATTCTCTGAACCGGATGCGCAACGTCCCCGGCGCGGTCGACGTCGGCGTGCAGGTCAGCTACTCCGGCGGACTCATCGAAAACATCTTCAGCCTCGGCAACGCGAATCAGCTCGGCTACTCGCCGACATGGTACGGGCCATACCGCGAAGCGCGCAACTGGCAGACCTCCGGCGGCCAGCCGCGCATGGATATCGTGCAGTTTTCGTTTCATCACGCGCTGCTGCCGCTGTGCGACGAAAACACCGTCCGCATGCAAATCCGCCTCTATAAGGAAATCTACGCCGACGCCTGGAGCGCCAATCCCGGGCCGTCGCGCGGCTTCTTCCCATCGGAGATGGCATTCAGCGAGCGGCTGATTCCAATCCTCGCGAGCGAAGGCATCGACTGGTGTATCGTCAGCAACGAGAAAATCTCCCGCGCGTGCGCCGATTTTCCGCTCGTGCTCGGCAGCGGCGGCGTGAACTGCGAACCGCCAAACCGCGCCGACGTCCTGAATCCGCCGCAAAGCGACTATTACCGCCTGAACATTTCGCGGGGCTGCGCACCGGCGAACGCGGTGCCGTATGCTTATACGCCGCACTACGCGCGATACGTCGATCCGAACACCGGTACGGAATCGCGCATCATCGTCGTCCCCGCTGCACAAGCGATCGGTTGGGAAGACGGCTCGCGGGCGCTCGGGCTTTCGGAAATGAACACGCTCAACGCGAACAACGACCCGGCACGGCCGATGCTCGTACTGATGGCCCACGACGGCGACAACTTTTACGCCGGCGGATTCAGCTATTACACCGAAGCGGCCCCGAATTTCGTTGCAGCCGCGACAGCCGCGGGCTATTCCGCATCCACCGTCGAGCAATATTTGCAGGATCATCCCGTGCCGATCGACGAAGTCGTACACGTCGAAGACGGTGCGTGGATCAACGCCGACGGCGACTTCGGCTCGCCGACGTTTCTGAACTGGAACTGGCCGCTGCTCAATGCAAGCGGGCAGGTTGATATCCCGAACGGCTGGCATGTCGACGAACGCAATTGGGCGGTCATTACCGCCGCCCAGAACCGCGTCGACACCGCGACGCAGATTTCCTGCGGCGTAGGCAACGATTGCCTGCGTCCTCGCAAGATTGTTTATCCCGACGCGACGACGACAAACGCGGAGCGCGCGTGGCACTACTTTAACGGCGCGCTCAACAGCGGCTTCATGTATTACGGCAACACGCTTGACCACGAAGTGAAACCGACCATCGCGTGCAATCTCGCGATGCAATACGCCGACGTCGTGATCGGTAGCGCAGCGGAGGACGAGACGCCGCCAACCGTGTGGATTCCGCAGCGCTTTCCCTACAACCCCGGCTCGACCAACTTCGGCCCGTCGCATGCGTATCAACAGGTCGTGAGCGACGGCGATTTCTGGATCTGGACGTTTGCGTACGATGTTTCCGGCATTCAATCCGTTGAACTGAAATACCGGCTCGATGACGATGACGAGCTGACCGACGCGAATCGCGTGTACGCGGGCACGTGGCAAACCTTGCCGATGACGCAGCGCGCGTTCCCCACCGGCAACGTCTTCAACGATCCTTCGATCAATTTCTTCGAATTGCCGCAGTACATCGCGGATCAGTACTCCGTCGAATTGACCGGCGTGCGCGAGAAGCTCGTGGATTATTACGTCGAAGCGACCGACACGCGCGGCTTCGTGAAGCGCAGCCCGATTCAGCATGTGTGGGTCGGCGACGGCACCGGCGGCGGTGGGCCGACGAATCGCGTGACCTTCGACCCGATCCCCGGTCAGGCCGGCGCGCCGCTGACGATCACCTACGACCCCGCCGGCGGACCGCTCGGCGGCGCGAACGCAGTATTCGCACACATGGGCTACGACAACTGGGCGACGATCCTGCCCGATTTCCCGCTCGTGTACGACGCGACGAGCGAGACCTGGTCAGCAACGGTAAATTTGCCGGATGACATTTTTCTCGTCAACATCGTCTTCAACAACGGGCAGGGGACGTGGGACAACAACAACGGCCAGGATTGGGCACTGCCAGTTGTCGGCGCGCAGCCGCTGTGGGTGATGGATGGACAGCTTGAGGCGAGTGCGGAACGGATCGCGTCGAACGGCGCTTTCGAACTGTACGCCGAGCATCGCAATGGCCAGTTATACGTGGCGGCGCGCGACGCCGGCGAAGGCAACGATCACTTTATCTTCGTCGCACAGTCGCCGGGTTCGATGGGCGCTGCGCCGTGGGCGAAGGCCGGCCTTGTGGCACAGTGGTCGGCGTACCTCGCTGACGAAAACGACAACAGTTTCGCCGGTTGGTTTAATCTCGCGCCCGGCAGTGTCGGGCAAGCGGGAACGGGTAGCAATGGCGGCTGGCTCGAAGGCGTCCTTGATCTCGAAGACGAGTTCGGCACGATACCGGATTCGGTCTGGCTGGCGTTCGCGCCGTATCAGACGCAAAACGGCGGGCTGCTGGTCTCGTCGCAACAGGTGCCGCCGCCGGTAATCATCGATGCAAATCTGCAAGCGGCGGAATACGTGGAGTTTTCGCTCGCCGACAATCTCGTCGGCGACATGAACTGCGACGGCGCAATTACCGTGAGCGACATCGGCGGCTTCGTTCTCGCGCTGACCGATCCGACAAGTTACGACATGCAGTTTCCCGACTGCGATCGCGCAAACGCCGACACCAACAACGACGGCGCGGTCACCGTCAGCGATATCGGGCCGTTTGTTTCGCTGCTGGTGAAGTAACGCGCGGCAATCAGAGCCGGGCCGCCA
>JBFWWY010000127.1:0-8099 GCA_050245935.1 Phycisphaerae bacterium
ATGATGTCGATCGGCGTGGCGCGGGTGAGCTCCTCGCGCAATGCGCGATCAATATATTTTTCCATTTTCTCGAAGCGATAGACACCGGGGTTGGCGGCATCGGAGAAGCGATCCGTCAGGCGGACGGCACCGAGCGGCAGGCCGACGACGCGTTCGATCAAGCCGTTTTCGCCGATGACGATGTCGACGCTGCCGCCGCCGAGATCCACGGCGGCGACACGCATCCCGTTGAGATCGAACGCGTTGGCGACGGAAGCGAACGCGAGGCGGGCTTCGTAGTCGGAGGAGACGGGTTCGATGTGAATGCCGGTTTCATCGCGAACGCGGCGAATAAACTTTGCGCCGTTGCGGGCCTCGCGCACAGCCGACGTACCGATCGCGCGGAGGCGATCGACGTGGTAATGCTCGGCGTTTTCGAGCATCTGCTTCAGCACGACGATGGCCTGATCCATCGCTTCCTGCGACAACCGGCCGGTGCTGTAGAGACCGCTTGCGAGCCGCGTGGTCTCGCGAATGTCCTCAATCACCCGGAAACGCGATTCGGGATTCGTCGCGGCAATGACCATGCGCACGCTGTTGGAGCCGACATCAATCGCAGCGATACGATGCGGATCGGCGTCATGCAGATTCGCTATGCCGGCATTATCCGTTTCAGCCGCGGTCTCTGCCGCAATGACCACATGGGTCAGCCGCGGAAGTCGCGCCACGGCGGGACGCGTGCGTTCGTTCGGAAGCAGCGCGATGAAGGCATCGATAGAATCACGCATTTCCGCGCTCTGCCACCAATCGCGAAATTCTTCCTGTTCCGCAGCGCAGCGCTCGCGATATTCCGTGCGAATCGACGCGAGTTGCTCTACGGTTCTGGCACGATCGACTGACTCGTCCCCGCGACTCTTCGGTTTCTGGAAATTTCGTTGATTGCGCAGCACCTGATCCACCCTTGCGGCGATCTCCGACAAATCGTTGATGCTGCCCAGCCGCTGCTGCGCGTCCTGAATTCTGCCGTAGTGAACGCGAATGAAATCCGTGGGGAAACAGGACCCGAGAATTTCGAGCGAATAACGAAAGCGCTTAATGCAGAGGCGCAAATCGTGAAGCGCTTCGATATCGTTCAAATCGTCATGAGAAAGATCGCGAATCGGGTCAACGAGCGTGGGCAACTCGCAGGCCGCGAGTTCGGTCAGCACATAGGGCGTGGATTGCCCCGCAGCCGCGGAAATGCCGGCGGATGCCTGTGCATGATCGGCGATCGAATCGAGAACCGCTTCGCCGAGCGATTCAAAATCGTGAAAAGCGGCTGTTGTGCCGAGTTCGTTGAGATCGGATTGCGCCGCAGCTCTTGCGGACACGATGGATTCCAGCAACGCGCTGCGTCCGGCATCCAAAGACCGAAGTCGACGATCGGAGGAGAAAAAATTGAGATGGACATCATCGCGGCGTGCCTGCGCCGCGGCGCCTCGCATCTGTTTCAGCAGCTTCTTGAGTTTCCGCAGGGGCTTCGGGGCACAATATTGTTCGAATACCGCGAGGGCCGCCGAAATGCGGCGCGTCGCGACGCGCAATTGATGCACGCTGCGCACGTCAACGTTTTGCGGGTCGGTCGCGATTGGAAACCACTGGGCCAGCAGCGCAAAACGATCGGAAAGAACGCGTTGCGCGGCGACCGTACACGGCGTTTCACTGCCGAGTTCGGGATACGGAAGCGTGGAGGCGGCGCTACGGCTCATATTCTCCCTGCCTGACTGGCTTCGAGCAATCCCAGCACGGTTGCCTTGACGTCGGTAAAGACGGCGGCAATGGGGCGGTTCGCATCGATCACCTGAAACTCATACATATCGGCAAGTTGATCAAACGCGGAGAGAACGCGCGTCTGATAGCGGACAAACGACTGGTAGACATCCGTTTCTTCTTGGAAGTCCATGCCCGACTCCCAGAAATCAAAGAGGCCGCGCCCCACGACGCGCGGAATCAGATTTTGCGTCGTGACACTGAGATACAAAATGCCGTGCGGGAGAGGCGCATAGCGGTAGAGGTCGCGCAACCATTCGATATCCGTGCCGCGAACAATCGAACGCGCCATGATCGAGTAGATGTAGCGATCCGTGAGCACGACGAAGCCGGCGCGAAGCGCGGGAAGAATTTCATTTTCGAGTCGGTCGGCGAAGTCGGTTGCATAGAACAGGTCGAGGGTGCGCTGCGTTGCCGTGGTGCCGAGTTTCGCTTTTCGCAGGCCTTCGCCAGCGAGCCGACCGCGCGAAAGGCCGGTGTGCAGCACGCCGAAGCCGAGCGTTTCCAGGGTTTCGCGGAGAAGCGCGGTGTGCGTGGATCGGCCGACGCCGTCGGTGCCTTCGAGGACGATGAGTCGCCCGGGGTATCTGGAAATATCGACAGGGGCCGATCCGTCCACCTGAAAGGCGTTGGCGAGATAATCTTGCTTCGGAATCGGGACGCGGGGCTCCGCGGCGCGGTCGTCTCGGTTCATGTAGGACCTGTTCGTTGCTAATGCTCTTCAGAAATCGCCGGGGAAAAGATTTCGGCGCACAAGATTGTATCGTTTGGCCGACGCTTCGGGCAATTTTCGCGGCTGAAATCGAGGATCGCTTTGTGATAAGCGATCTTCACGATACCTTCACAATCCAATGCCCCCGATTATCTCCTCCATCATCGATTGTTATGTCTTTCGTCGCGCCGCGACAACCGTGGAGTTTCTGGCGCTCCGCCGCGCGTCGCAGTCACGGCTCGGCGGCACGTGGCAAGCTGTGCACGGCAAGATCGAAACGGGAGAGAAGGCGTGGGAAACGGCGCTGAGAGAATTGCGCGAGGAGACTGGTTTGCGGCCGATTGCTTTCTGGCAACTCGAAGCGGTGAATACCTTTTACGTCGCGCAACAGGATCAGATTCTCATGTGTCCCGGCTTCGCGGCGGAAGTCGATGCGAACGCGAAGGTCACGTTGTGCGATGAGCATGTCGACTATGCCTGGTGGCCTGCGGACGAAGCGCATACGAAATTCATGTGGCCGGGACAGCGAACCGCGATTGCCGAGATCGTGGAAGTCATCCTTCCGCGTGGGCCTGCGGAAGCGCACTTACGCATCGCGATTTGAGGGGTCGGGTTCGCGTGTATTGCGAACGACAACCCTGGAATCCGGCTTCACCGACCGGACATATTGGCCCCTCGCTTGGCGCGAGGGGTTCGGATGACACGCAGGCGTGCCAGATTGCCTGAGGCGGGTTCGGAGAGGCGCGCGGCTGTCATTCCGCTTGGTCTTTGTTCCGCGTGGGTACGGGCAGGACGCCCGTACCCGCTTGTGATGTTCTCGCGCGAGGCCCTGTCGCGGGCGGAGCCTACTGCGTCAGCAACGCGACGAACGGTCCGATGTCGGATACCGAAATACTCAGATCCTGATTGACGTCGGCGTTGTTGATGTCGCAATTCGGGAACTGCGCCGCGTAGCCCGCTGGGTCGGTCAGGGCGAGAACAAAACCGCCGATATCCGACACGCTGACAACGCCGTCGCAATTCATATCACCGAGGAGGTTCACCTTTTCACATTCATCGGGAATACCGTTCTCGTTGAGATCGGCACTTCCGACCACGCCGTCCTGGAAGCGCAGGAAGATTTGCGCATAGGTCGGCGGTTCCGTGCACAACGTTGCATCGACCCCGCTCGACGGCAGCAAATCGATCATCGCGTTCCCGCTGTTGGCCGCAACACTGTTGTTGAAGTCGTCGCGCGGGATGATGATCTGATCCGCGATCGGGTCCGGCGGGCAGTCGGCACCGCTGACGAAAATATTCCCCATCGGCATGCCGTTGAACGTGACGGAAACCAGCTCCGACGAAAAATTGAAATCGCCGATCGACTGTACTTCCAGATTCACATCGCTGAGCGGCGTCGGTGGATTGGCGAAGGTATGCGTCGCCGGGAAGCCGTTGCCGAACGGCGAAAACTGCGGCGACGACAACTCCGCAAGACGCTCAATGTCGCATTCGTCCGGAACCAGGTTGCTGTTGCAGTCAAAACTTGACTCGCTGGCCAGATCGCACGAATCCGGAATCCCATTGCCGTTGCAATCGGGATCGGCACCCCCGGCCATATCGCATTCGTCCGGGATGTTGTTGCCATTGCAGTCGAGGCTGAAGCCGCTCGACAGATCGCACGAATCGGGAACGCCGTTGCCGTTGCAATCGAGCTCGAGACCGCCGGCAATGTCACATTCATCGGGAATGCTGTTGCTGTTGCAGTCGAGGCTGTCGCCTTCGAGCAGGTCGCAGGAGTCGGGAATGCCGTTGCCGTTGCAATCGAGGCTGAAGCCGCTGGTGATATCGCACTCATCGGGAATGCCGTTGTTGTTGCAGTCCGGTTCGCATTCGTCAGGAATGAGATTGCCATTACAGTCGGACGACTGCCCGCAGCCGGGCAAGCCGCACGATCCGCAATCGATATCGCATTCATCGGGTATGCCGTTGTTGTTGCAATCGCCGAACGTCAGCACGGCCACGCGCGTGCCCCAGGCGCCGCCGGTGCTGGCATAGGTCTGAATCGTCCAGAACGTCTGGTCGTCGACCGGGTCGACCACCGTGTTGCTGTAATCGCCCCAGCGGTTGCGATTGGCATTGTCGATGTTGTTGATCGCGGAAAGTCCTTCCTGATACAGGACCGGCGTGGTCATGAAACCTGCGGGATCAAATGACACGCGACCGGAGTAGTACACCCCGGCGAACTCGCTGGAACGTACGCCGCTGAAGCCCATGACGGCGTCGCCGTTGCCGTTGACCGCGATGGTGGGGAAGAACAGCGCGCGAACCGGATCGCTGATCGTGCCTTGCTGCACGAGACCGACAGGTGCCGTGTTGAGCTGATACCAGCGACACGCGGCGCGGCCGCCGACGTTGATCGTATGCGTGGTCCAGATCGAGCCGTCGCGATAGACAGCGTTCCAGAGTCGGGTGTCAACGGTGTCGAGCGGAATCGAACTGCCCATTGCCGGTGCGTCGGGTGCGCTGGCGTAACCGGCCACTGTGACAATGCCCGGCTGGGTCAAGGTTGGATTCGTCAGCGGCGGATTGACGCGTCGTATGCGCATGCCGTTGTTGTTGAATCGTGAAACGCAGTATTCACCGCCGGGATTGCCGTACGTATGGCATGGCTGAATTGAGCCTTCAAAGGGAAGCGATCGGAAAAAAGTGACGGTTCCCAGGGATGGCGAAGCGGCGATCAATGGCGCTTTGTCGATCGCGATAATTGCCATCCCGGTGCCGTTGACGGCCCAGTACGCCATGTAGATGCCGTTGATGTCGACGCCCATTGTGGGGTGATCGGGCCACGAGCCGCTGTCAACGCCGCTGGACACGACGAAGTTCGTGCGGAACCAGTTGCCGGTCGGGTCTTCGGTGCGCGAGACCGCGAAGTAAATGCGCGAGCTGAAATCGGTATCCATCACGACCCAGCGATTGCTGTGCTGGTCGAAGAGGACGCGTGGGTCGCCGCTTCCGCCGGCGAGAAAGCTCGACAGGCTCTGACTGCTGATGCGCACGCCGTTGGACTTATCGAAAATCGCGATGCGGCTGTTGACCGCTTCGACGTAGTGATTGATGCCGACCGCGCCGTGCGTATCCGGCGGATAACTTGTTGCGGATTCAAAGCGACGAATACCCTCAAATTCAAGATCGAGCGTAAGCGTGCCGATGCTGCCGCCGAGCGCGACGCTCTCGGAGCCATCCGATTCGCTTTCTTCGCCGGTGTAGATTTCGTTGCTGATCGGCGCGTGAATGCCGTTGTCGACGCCGTACTCGCCGCCGCCGACTTCCCAGACAAGTCCGGCGTAGTTCGATCCGGTCAGGGGTTCTTTGACGGGGAGTTCTTCGAAGTCGATCACGGTGACGTCGTCGTCGGCGTTGCGGGTGAAGGTCAGGTCGTCGAGCGCGTACCAGCCGCCTTCCTTGATCTTCGCGCACGCCGTAAAAATGACGCGATCGACGTTTGCGAAGTCGAGCAGCATCCAGGTGGGTTCGGCGGCGATTTCAAACAACCATTCACTGCGTGCGACTTCGACGCCGTCGCGATAGCCGACGGCCTGAAGACCGCTCGCGGAACCCGCGAGCTGATCCACTCCGCTGACGTACACGCCGTGGACCGTTGCGCCGCCGGGGAAGCCGATGCCCATCTGCAGATCGCCGTTTTTGTTGATCAGGCTCTGCGTGCCGGAGCTGGGATAGGTCTGCGACCGCGGGGAGGGAACTTCCCACTCGCCGTGCAAATTCGCGCCGCGTGCCTTGGGGTCGACGATCTGGGGTGGCGCGAGCAGGTCCTGTGCGGCAGCGTCGTACCACGAAAAGACTTCGCCGTTGCCTTTGAGGTGCTCGGGCAGCTTTTCGCCGGTGATTGCGTCGGGCTGTGCGAACGCGGGGCTCAGCGTACATGCAGCGAATGCACATACGGCGCTGAAAGCTCGAAACTTCATTATCACCCTCGTCTCTGGTGTCGTACGTCTGAAGAATCCGCATCCACGATTCGCGGACTCGGCCACATTCTCTGGTTCAAGAGGCACTGTCAGACGTTTTTTTGTAGAAATCATCCCGGGTCGCGCGGAAATGCCGCAATCCCAACCGCTGATTAACATACCGGAGCACCCCGTTTATTCCCAAGTGCGAATTGAAAAGTGCGGGAAATAAAGCGGAAGGCCGATATTATCCCCCTTGCCGAATCCTAACAAAATGCGAACAATATGCATTATGGGTCTGCGTCGCGTCGACAATCCGCCGAATCCGTTTCTCACGCACGAGCGCGTCTGGCTGGAGGAGCCGCCGGTCGCGCGGCCGGTCGTGTATGAAGAGGAAGCGAAGTCGATCGTGTCGACGAACGACTCGCCGGATATTCCGTTTCGCTGGAGCGTGAATCCGTATCGCGGCTGCCAGCATGCGTGCGCATATTGTTACGCGCGGCCGACCCACGAATATCTGGATTTCGGTGCGGGCACCGATTTTGAGACGCGAATCGTGGCGAAGATCAACGCGCCGGCGCTGCTGGAAAAGGCGCTCCGGAAGCGAAGCTGGCAAAATGAAGAGATCGTTTTCTCCGGCGTCACGGATTGCTATCAACCGCAGGAGGCAGTTTATCGACTGACGCGGCAGTGCCTGGAATTGTGTGCGCGCTATCGCAATCCGGTCGGGATCGTGACGAAATCATTTCTGATCGTACGCGATATCGACATCCTTCAATCGCTCAATACGTTCGGTGGGATTCAGGTGTACGTGAGCATCGCGTTTGCGGATGAAGCCGTGGCGCGGGCGGTGGACGAAGGCGCACCGTCGGTCGCGCGGCGGTTTGAGGCGGTGAGGCGGCTGCGCGAGGCCGGGGTCCCGACTTCCGTGATGGTCGCGCCGGTGATTCCGGGGCTGAATGATCGCGACATTCCGGAAATTCTGAAACGGGCGGCGGAGGCCGGCGCCCAAGGCGCGGGGATGACGGCACTGCGTTTGCCGGGAAACGTGCAGCCGATCTTTCTGCAGCGGCTCCGCGCGAAGCTGCCGCATCACGCGGCTCGCGTCGAAGCCCGCATTCGCGACATTCGCCAGGGGAAGATGAATCAAGCCGATTTCGGGAAACGGATGAAAGGCGAAGGGGTGTATTGGGATGTCATCAAGCGGATGTTTGACGTGACGGCGGAGAAATACGGATTGCGCGGGTTACGCAATGCCGGCGATGCGCCGATATCTGCGCCGAAGCCGAAGCGGTTTGAAACGTTGCCGCTGTTTCCGCAATAGCGTTCATCCCGCGTGGGGTGTTGAATCGATCCATGCAACCACGGAGACACGGACGCACGGAGACACGGACGCACGGAGACATTCCATGAATTAAATGGGTATCGATCGGGAAACGGCGCGGGGGTGAGAACCGAAGCGTTCCATCAAAAAGGCGTCGAGAAGAATTGTCAGATTCTATTGCGCGGACTACGGCGTGTCGTCTTCGTCATCCTCGTCGTCCGGCACGATCCAATCCGGCTGCAAGCTGTAGTTTGCGGTTTGCTCAAGACCCATTTCGTAAAAAGTAAACGAGACATGTCCGTCGAGAAAAAGCGTGTTGGCTCGTGCGCCA
>JBFWWY010000128.1:0-8098 GCA_050245935.1 Phycisphaerae bacterium
CCCGGGCTCAAATGTTCGGCCGACGAGCATGCCGATTCCTGTTATTAGAAGAAAGCCGGCCAACACGCCGTACGCGATCGGCGAGCAGAACAGCGCCAGGAGTTCTCGCTGCATGATCGCGGTGATGTTCCTCATGTTGCGTTCCTTTTGACGGTCAGGCGAATTCGCGGAATCATCATCGCTCCATTGTCGTATCATGTGCTGCGCGTTGCGCGCTCCGACCATTTCGCGCACACACCATACATGCATCAGCCGGCGGCGCGCTGGGCGTCCTTGGCGACAATATTGACAAAGAAATCCTCCAACGTCGCCGTTTCGCGCCGCAGTTCGCGCAAGCTCCAGTCTTTCGACCGGCACAAAGCAAATATCTGCTCGCGAATGTCGGCGGGAGCGGTGACGCGCGCTGAGACCCACGATCCGTTTGCTTCCAGCACCACGTCGCGAACGCCGGGCAGTTGCTTCAATGCGGCAGTGATTTCCGGTTGCGGTCCCTTGATTTCCACCAGCAGGCGCGCTTCACTGCTCACGCGTTCGGTTAATTCCGACGGCAGACCCGACGCGACGATCGCGCCTTTGCTGATGATGATCAGTCGTTGGCAGGTCGCCTGCACTTCCGGGAGAATATGGCTCGAGAGCATGACCGTGTGCTCAGCGGCAAGTTCGCGAATCAGGGACCGGGTTTCGCGAATCTGCGTGGGGTCAAGGCCAACTGTCGGCTCGTCCAGTATCAGGACCGGCGGATTGTGCAGCAACGCGTCCGCAAGACCGACGCGCTGACGATAGCCTTTCGACAAATGCGCGATCGGCCGGTTGATGACGTCGTTGATCCAGCAGCGCGAAGCGACGCGATCGATCGCAGCCTTTCGCGCGGCATGATCCAAACCGCGCAGTTTGCCGCGAAAATGGAGATATTCGCGCACACGCATTTCCGGGTAAAGCGGCACCGATTCCGGCAGATAGCCGACATTCTGCCGCACTTTCATGGATTCGCTGAAAACATTGTGACCCGCGACGGTGGCCGTGCCGGAAGTTGCGGGGTGATAGCAGGTGAGAATGCGGATCGTCGTGGTCTTGCCCGCGCCATTCGGCCCGAGAAAGCCGACGATTTCACCTTCATTGACAGTGAACGACACATCGCGAACCGCGACATGATTGCCGTAGTTCTTGGAAAGATTTCGCACTTCAATCATGCTTGAATCACTCCGCTTCGCACCGGGCTCACCCGACGCAAAGGTTCATCCGCTCGACAATGCTACCGGACCCGCAGCCGGGTCGGATGCTTCTTTACGCTCATCGACTCTTGATGCAGGTCGCCAATCGTCATCGCGTGAACCGAACCAATTGTTTCTATGTCGCGCCGTCTGAAACAATTGTGATATCAAAAAATTCTATGCAGGGCGCGAGGCGTGTCAATATTGTACGTGGCGCGGCAAGGTACGTGAGTGGGCCCGGCAACGTGTGGCACCGGCGTCCCGCCGGTGCGACAGGTGCGATAGACGATAACGCGAGACGCGGACAGTCGCGCGATATCATTCGGCGACGAGACCGATACCACTCTCAAACTTCACCGATCCCGGCAAATTTCCGATCAAGCGGCCCGGCGCCGACTGTCAACGTGCAGAACTAGGCCGTCGCAGGATCGATTGCCTCGGGATCAAGTCCGAGCTTTTTCAGCGCTTCGGGCAGCTTCTTGCGATCGAACTCCTCACGCTTTGCCAACTCGAAGAGCGCGGCATAAGCCGTGTGTTGTGCGTCGATCTCAAAGTGCCGTCGCAAATTCTCGCGCGTTTCGCTGCGACCGAAGCCGTCCGTGCCGAGCGCACAAAGCGGGCCCGGCAGATACGGCGCAAGCCGGCGCGCGAGCTGTGCCTGGTAGTCCGACGTCGCGACCACCGGCCACGGTTCTTTTTCGAGACACTGCGTGATGTACGGCTTCCGCTGCGGCTTTGCCGGATGCAGCCGGTTCCAGCGCTCGCACGCTTCGGCATCACGATGCAGTTCGTTGTAGCTGGTAATGCTCCAGAGATCGGCAGCGACGCCGAAGTCCTTCGCGAGAATTTCCTGCGCTTCGAGCGCTTGCCGGAGAATCGGTCCGCTGCCGAAGAGGTGGACGCGGGGCTGCTTCTTGCCCTTCGCGTTGCCGGATTTTTCGGCGGCTTTGAATCTGTACATGCCCTTGAGAATGCCTTCTTCCGCACCGTCTGGCATGCCCGGCTGTTCGTAGGGTTCGTTGTACAGCGTGATGTAATAGAAGACGTCTTCCTGCTCGACATACATGCGGCGAATGCCGTCCTTGATGATGATCGCGAGCTCAAACGCCCAGGCGGGGTCGTAAGCGATAATGTTCGGTACCGTGCTCGCAAGGACATGGCTGTGGCCGTCCTGATGCTGCAGGCCTTCGCCGTTGAGCGTCGTTCGTCCCGCCGTCGCGCCGAGGATAAAGCCTTTGCAGCGGGCATCGGCGGCCGCCCAAATACTGTCGCCGATGCGCTGGAAGCCGAACATGGAATAGAAGATGAAGAAGGGAATCGTGTTGATGCCGTGCGACGCGTATGTCGTGCCGGCGGCGGTAAACGACGCCATCGAACCACACTCTGTGATTCCCTCTTCTAAAATCTGACCATCCAGTCGCTCTTCGTACCGCATCAACTGGTGCGAGTCGACGGGTTCGTAGAGCTGGCCCGAATGTGCATAAATGCCGTGCGCCCGGAACAGCGCCTCCATGCCGAATGTACGTGCTTCATCGGGCACGATCGGCACAATCAGCTCGCCGAGTTCAGGATCTTTCAACAGCCGCGCGAGCATACGCATAAACGCCATGGTGGTGGCGGCTTCGCGCCCGCCGCTGCCCTGCATGAATTCGACGAAGGCATCGGGTTTGGGCATCGGCGCGGGCTTCGCGCGGACTTTGCGGCTCGGGATCGGTCCGCCGAGCGCGTGACGGCGTTCCATGAGATATTCGTATTCGACACTTCCTTCTTCAAAGCGACAGAACGGCACTTTCTCCAGTTGCTTATCGGTGAGCGGAATATCAAAACGATCGCGGAAGTGTTTCAGTTCGTCGTCGTTGAGTTTCTTCTGCTGATGCGTGATGTTCTTGCCTTCGCCGGCTTCGCCGAGGCCGTAGCCTTTGACGGTGCGCGCAAGGATCACCGTCGGCTGTCCGGTATGGTTCGTGGCTTCGTGATAGGCGGCATAGACTTTGGTCGGATCGTGTCCGCCGAGGCGCATCTTGGTCAGCTTTTCCTTCGGAATGTCGCTGATCAGTGAAAGCAGTTTCTCGTCATCTTTGAAAAGATGCTTTTTGATGTACTCATCATTCTCGGAGGCATAGCGCTGCCATTCCCCGTCGACTACAGATTTGAATCGCTCGATCAGCAGGCCGTCGGTGTCTTTCTCGAAAACCGGGTCCCAATCCGCGCCCCAGAGTACTTTGATGACATTCCAGCCCGCGCCGCGGAACGCTGCTTCGAGTTCCTGAATGACGCTGCCGTTGCCACGGACAGGGCCATCAAGCCGCTGGAGATTGCAATTGATCACCCAGACAAGGCTGTCAAGCTGCTCGCGCGAGGCAAGCGTGATCGCGCCGAGGCTCTCGGGTTCGTCCATTTCCCCGTCGCCGAGGAACGCCCACACCTTTCCAGTGCGTTTGGCGAGGCCGCGGTCGACGAGGTAGTGATTGAAGCGGGCGCGGTAGATCGAAGAAATCGGGCCGAGCCCCATCGAGACCGTCGGATACTCCCAGAAGTCCGGCATCAGCCACGGATGCGGATACGAGCTGAGTCCGCCGCCGGGCGCCAGTTCGCGGCGGAAGTTCAGCAGATGTTTTTCGTCGATGCGGCCTTCGAGATAGGCGCGCGCATAAATGCCCGGTGAACCGTGCCCCTGGAAATAAATCTGATCGCCGGGATATTCGTCGGTCTGGGCGCGGAAAAAGTGATTGAAGCCGACTTCGAGCAAGGTTGCCGATGATGCGTAGGTCGAAATGTGTCCACCCACGCCGCCGGGTTCGCGATTGGCCCGCACAACCATTGCCATGGCATTCCAGCGCGCGTAGCTTTTGATACGACGCTCGATCGCGCGGTCGCCGGGAAAAGAGGCTTGTTCGTCCGCATGGATCGTATTGATGTAGGGCGTATTCGCTGCGAGTGGGACATCGACGTTGTGCCGATTGGCCCAGTCGTGAAGCTTTTTGAGGAGGTATTCGGCGCGGCTCCTGCCGGATTCCTGAACTACCGCGTCAAGCGACTCGATCCATTCTGAGGTTTCGATCGGGTCCAAATCGTGGGACTGATGCTGCAACATATAGCGATCTCTCTCGCGAACTCAAATTTTGCGACTGCATACGCTTTCAATACGGTTTCGCCGTTGCCGGGCAGGTGGTTTCGCCGCCCGTCTCGGGGAATCGACATCATAGCGCGAATTCGTTGCTGCGCCGAGAGTTGGGGGGAAATCGAAACGCGAACGCAGTCCTCAACCCGAGAGCTGCTTAAGGGATTATCGGATCTGAGGGAATCAGCGCTGACGGTGTGTCCTTGAGACGTTCATATTCAGTGCCTGAGGGCATTTCGCATCTCCGACTCCGTCCGCACGAAGTAGGATCTTCCGCTTCCGTATCCCAATTTCAATCCGGACGGCTCTGATCGGTTATCTGCAGATGTAAGGTGCGCTTTGTTACGCTTTATTCCGCCTTTTTCTCCGGCGTTCGCGAAATGGTCCGAATGTGCAACTCTTCGAGCTGAGCCGGAGCGACCGCGCTGGGTGCCTCAGTCATCGGGCAGAACGCGGTCTTCGTCTTCGGGAAGCTGAAAACGTCACGAATGCTCGACATGCCTGTGAAAAGCATCGCGGTGCGGTCGAGGCCGAGCGCGATACCGCCGTGCGGAGGCGGACCGTATTTGAGCGCTTCGAGCAGAAAGCCGAATTTTGCTTCCTGCTCGTCCTTGCTCATGTGCAGCAGATCAAAGACCTTTTTCTGCACGTCCTGCCGATGAATACGAATGCTGCCGCCGCCGAGCTCGATGCCGTTGAGTACGAGGTCATAAGCTTTCGCGCGAACCTTGGTCGGGTCGCTGTCGAGTCCGGCGACGTCTTCGTCGCGCGGCGCAGTGAACGGGTGGTGCATCGCGTAATGACGGCCGTCTTCTTCGTTGTACTCGAACATCGGGAAATCCTGTACCCACAGATAATTCCACCTGTTCTCGGGGATCAGATTCTGCCGCTTCGCGACGGTCTCGCGCAGCCACGCGAGATATTTGCACACGTTCGCTTCGCGATCGGCGGAGAAGAAGAGCAAATCACCCGCGACCGCGTTCGTTGCGGCACACATGGCAGCCGTCGATTCCGGTGTGAAGAACTTCGCGATGCCGGTTTGAAAGACGACTGCGCCGCCCTCTTCGACCACTTTCACGAGCGGCAAACCGCCGGCCCCGATTCCTTTCAGATCTTCGGTGAGCGTGTCCGTTTCTTTGCGCGTCATCGCACCGCCGCCGGGAACGCGCAGCGCGCGGACGCAGCCGTCGGGCTTCGCAAGCGCGTCGGCGAAAATCTTGAAATCCATCGTTCGCGCGACTTCGCTGACTTCGGAAAGCCGGAGGTCGTACCGCGTGTCGGGACGGTCGATGCCGTAGTTGCGCATCGCATCCGCGTAGGACATGCGGGGAAACGGCAGCGTGACTTCGATATTGAGCACTTCTTTCATCAGCCGCGCGATGCAGCCTTCGGTCATTTTCTGCACGTCTTCGGCTTCGACGAATGACATCTCGAGATCGAGCTGCGCGAACTCCGGCTGACGATCAGCGCGCGAATCCTCATCGCGAAAACAACGCGCGATCTGAATATACTTGTCGAAGCCGCTCATCATCAGCAACTGCTTGAATAGCTGCGGGCTTTGCGGCAATGCGAAGAACGTGCCGGGATGAATGCGCGAGGGGACGAGAAAGTCGCGCGCTCCTTCCGGCGTACTCTTGGTGAGGAACGGCGTCTCGATCTCGATGAAGCCGTTTTCATCGAAATAGTCGCGCATGATCTTGGTGATCCGATGGCGCGTGATCAGCGCGTTCTGCATCGGGCGGCGGCGCAGGTCGAGCCAGCGGTATTTCAGGCGCAGCTCTTCATTTGCGTCGATGTTGTCTTCAATCGGGAAGCGCGGCGTCGGCGAATCGCTGAGAATGTCAATCTCGCGGCAATTGACTTCGATTTTGCCGGTCGCGAGGTTCGGATTTGCGAGGCCCTCCGGACGCGGCGAAACGTCGCCGGCAACGCAGATGCAATACTCGCTGCGGAGACTTCCGGCGATATCGTGGGCTTTCGGGTCGGTTTCCGGATTGAATTTGAGTTGCACGAGGCCGCTGCGGTCGCGCAGATCGATGAATACCATGCCGCCGTGGTCGCGCCGGTTATGCACCCAGCCGCACAGCGTGACGCGCTGGCCGACGTAGGTCTCGGTGATTTCGTTGCAGTACGCGGTGCGACGATTGTAAGGCAATGGCATTCGGGTTCACTCCGGGCGGCTGACCGCCCTCCTGCTGCTTGTTATCGGGTACATCGTGAAGCGACGCGGGTTCGGGCCTGCGGTTCGACTTCGCTGGAATCGAGCACTATACCAATCGTCGACGGGAAATCCGAGCGCCCCACCCCACTGCCCGGAAACCACGCGAAATTTACACTACGCGACGCCGATCCCCGATTGCCGCTGTACTCCTCGCTGCTGGGTCAGCGTCGCTACCGCAAAAGTGAGGCACACTCCGGGTTCAAAAATTCCCGTTTCATGTCTCAAGCGGCATTTTCGATCATTTGGACGAATCGCTGCAGCGCCGCAGAGGAATAGTCGAAAAACAGCGACGGCTCCAATAATTCGAGTTCGGACAGTCTGATGCGGCCCTCTTCGTCTGGAACCAAATCGGCGCGCGCGTACCGCAATTTGTATGGGACCTGCGCGAGTGCCGCGTCGGCGACTTTCAACTCTTCGCGGGTCGGCGGCACCCCGCCTTCGACGCGTTCGTCGTCGCCTGCGTAGCGCGGATGCTTGCGGATCGCGTGCGTCCATTCGCCTTCGATCCAGATCAGATTCCGCTCGCCGGGATCGCGAAAGCCGGAAAGGTGCGGCTGGATCATGACGTCGCGCTGCTTCGCGAGCGACTGGAGGTACTCGCGCGCCGCATCGCGCTCATGCGTGCCAAATCGACGGACGCCGAATGATCCTGCGGAGATCGCCGGTTTGATGACAAGCTCGTCGGTGAAGTCGCAAAACGGGTCCTCGCTCGTTTGCTCACCCTGATGGACGAATCGCGAGCGAACGACGGGCACGCCGGCTTGCTCAAGTGTGAGCAAGTATCGTTTATGAATGTTCCATCCGACCACTTCCGGAGTGTTTATGAGCGGTGCGGCCGCGGCAGCCTGGTCGATCCACGCGAGGAACCGGTCCGGCTCCGTGTAGTAATTCCAGCAGGAGCGCAGGACAAAAAGGTCGAATCCATGCAGCGGGACTTTTTCGTCATCCCACGGCACGCTGACCGGCTCGTGGCCCGCGTCGCGCAAGGCTGCGGCAAGGGGTGCCGCGTCAGGATCGGGTTCCGGGAGATTCTTGCAGGTGATCAAGCCGATGCGCATGGAGAGGGATTTGGCTGCGATGTCAGGGCGGATCAGCGTGTCGCGTTATTCCTCATGCTTCGGCAGGTCCGTCATCACATCGGGATCGAACGTCGTCTCGATGGAATATTCGTTGTTGAACCAGCGACCGAGGTCGACCATCTTGCAACGCTCAGAGCAGAATGGATACAAATCGGGCAGGGAGCCGGTGTACTCACTGGTTTTGTCGCAGGTTGCACAGTGATACGATCGGCTCGGCTTTTTCATATTCATTGCGATCATGGTTCACTCACGCCGTTGTCCAAAAAGCCCACAATGAACGCGCGCCCGGCACATCGCCGGGACCCCGCGCTGGCGCTTGGGGCTTGATGGAACAAACCCTGCGCTGGCGCTTGGAGCTTGCTACACCGCCTCAATTGCCAGCGCGACGGCGTTTCCGCCGCCGAGACAGAGAGAGGCGATGCCGCGTTTGGCGCCGCGCCCTTTCATCGCGTGCATCAGGGTACCG
>JBFWWY010000129.1:0-8055 GCA_050245935.1 Phycisphaerae bacterium
ATAGGGCTTCCACCGTTTGTAGAAAGCCAGTTCAGCCATGGCATCAAACGACTGGCGATTCTCCAGTTGAATATTGAGCCAGCCGTTCGCATGCGTGATCCACTCCGGCAACACGGCATTCAAATTCTCGCGGTCAAGCTGCGTTTGCAGCCACGCCTTGTAAGGAACCGTCGCCGCCGCCCAAAGTGGCATGTCTTGAGCCTGGTCGCGACGCACGACATAAACCATCGCCTTGAATTCGTGCGATTCGCCTGGCGTGAATGCCTCTTTGTACGCCAGACACGTCCCGCGACGGCAAAACATCGGAAACACTCGTTTGGGCGGCCAGTTCACCGCCGCTACCAATTTCGCCGTCTCGTCGTCGGCGCGAACGAGCAAAGGAGAGAAGCACGCACCCGGATAATCGAGGCCCCACCAGCCCCAGTCTTTCATCATGCCCGCGCGGCGGATCACGCCGAAAAGGTAGGGATAGTAAACAATGTCGTCGTCGAGAAGTTGATCCGCTGGATTGTCGCGCGGATCGGTGGCGGGAAATGTGAGTCCCCCGAGCGCGATCTTCGGTGTGACGCGCAGTCGCCAGATATGCTCACCTTCATAGTCGAGGGTTGCGGCGACGGAACTGTTGTCAACGGTGTAGGGGGGCGCGGCGCCGTCCCATTGCAACGTCTCGACTTTTCCGTTGTCCGCGCGACGGATCTGCAAAGCGGGAGGTGCTGTGGAGGGCATCTCATCAATCTGCTGCGCTTGGACAGGCTTGCCGGTCTGAACGGTCACTTCCACCGAGCAGCCGAACAGCGATACCAGCGCGAGTAGAATGGCCAAGCGATTTCCCCCGTGACGACCTGAGAATCTTCGTGTTGATTCTACTGCCGACCCGGATTCGGGGTTCACTACCGGTGGCAAAAATGTCTGAGGAGTCTTCCGAGCACGTGAGAAAGTGGAAAAAATATTCTTCATACGTGCATCGTAGACGTGCGAAATGTCGCCGAACGGCTGAACGGAAGACTTGCTTGCCTTTGCGAGGTTCTGGCGGAATCTGATCAAATCAATGCCGGATTTTGTCGAAGCTGCAGGCTGGACAGGACGAAGGATGTGGATCGAAGCAAGACGATAACAACAGAAGGGCTGTTCAGACCAGAACAGCCCCGGATTCGCGAGATTCTTGCGTCGTCACCGTGCGAACTTTGGCAAATTGGATTGCTCAGCCGGCGAGAATCTTCTCTGCGGCCGCTGACAGTTCCTTCACGTGCGCAACGCTGGCGCTGAACATGTCCTTTTCGCGCGCGTCGAGCTCGATTTCCAGCACTTTTTCCATGCCGTTCTTGCCGAGAATACACGGGACACCGACGTAATAGCCGCCGACACCGTATTCCTTGTCGCAGAACGCGGCACAAGGCAGCACACGTTTCTTATCGCGAATGATCGATTCAGCCATCGCGATCGTGGACGAAGCCGGCGCGTAAAACGCGCTGCCGGTCTTGAGCAGATTGACGATTTCGGCTCCGCCGTTGCGGGTGCGATTGACGATTTCTTCGAGCTTGCCGGCGGGGATCAACTGCGTCACTGGAATTCCGGAGATCGTCGTATACCGCGGCAAGGGGACCATGTCGTCGCCGTGGCCGCCCATCAGCATGGCCTGCACGTCTTCCACACTGCAACCGATTTCGGCAGCGATGAAGGAGCGGTAGCGGGCGGCGTCGAGCACACCGGCCTGACCGAGAACGCGATTCGGCGGAAAGCCGGAAATCTTTGCGGCGGTGAATACCATCGCGTCGAGCGGATTGGAGACGACGATGAGGACTGCGTTCGGACTTTGCTCGGCGGCCTTTGCTGTGACGTCCGCGACGATTTTTACGTTCGTCTGGAGCAGCTCATCGCGACTCATACCGGGCTTGCGCGGGATTCCCGAGGTGATGATGATGATGTCGCTGTTCGCGGTTTCCTTGTAGTCGTTCAGCCCGATGATCTTGGCATCGAAACCTTCGACGGGAGACGCTTCGAACAGGTCGAGCGCCTTACCTTGGGGCATGCCGTCGACGATATCCACGAGGCAGATGTCGCCGAGTTCCTTGCTTGCGGCCCAATGAGCACAGGTTGCGCCAACATTGCCGGCACCGACAATCGTAATCTTCGCACGTCGCATGCTGAATCTCTCCAAATCCGGGTTGGTGGACTTTTCGAGCTGAAGCGGACCTCATTTTCCGGCGGTCGCAGCAGCCGCTCTTCCGTCGTTTTGACAATCGGGCAGTCTACAGAGATGGACATGATCTCGCGAGTCGCAGCCGCGTGATTTAGCGGGGCGGCGTTCGTCGGCGGGGCGCAAAGACGACGCTCTCGGGCTCCACTTCCACAATGCCGATGTATTCATCCTCAACCGGTGATTCGCGCTCGATCAGCCGCACCTGGACGTTTTTCTCACCCATGCGCTCCATGAATTGCATCGTCATGCCGATCGCATCATCGCGGTCGCGAGCGATGATCTCAAATCGGCGGGTAAACCGCTTTTTGTCATCGCCGTCGGCTGTGCCCCGCGACACTTCCATCAGCCCCGCACGGTAATCCGCTTCGAGAATCAGCGAGAACCAAAATGCCTCTTCCACGTAACGCGACTCAATGCAGCGATACGTCTCGCAAAGCTGATAGCTGCAGAGGTTGTTGCGATAGGCGCGTCCGAGAAGTTCATCACAGCGGCGGCGATTGTTGCGTCTCGCGAAGAAATCCATCGCCATTTCCAGTGCGTCCAGCAGACTCGGATCAGTCGCCGGCAGCGGCTTGGCGAGGACACTTTCATACAGGGATTCGGCACGGCGGACATGCGTTTCGGCTTCCGCGATCGCCGCTTCGAGCAAAATGCTTCGATCCGACTTGCCCTCAATTTTGCGAACTTTTTCGAGACACGCGCGGGACAATTTGGGATTGTTGGCGGCAACTTCCGAGAGGCCCCAACTTGAAAAGATATCCGCGTTGGCCGGTTCGATCTCCGACGCGCGCCGGAAACAGGACGTTGCGGACGCAAATTGCTGCACATCCGCAAACAGATTCGCGAGTTCAAGCCAGAGATCTGCGTTCTCCGCTTCCACTTCCAATCGAGACTGGACGATTCGAATCGCCTCTTCCAGCTTGCCGGATTCGCGAAGTGCGTCACACTTCTGCAGCAGGAACCATTGCTCGCTGTACCCGAGCTCGAGGGCGTGGTCGAAGATTTCAATCGCGCGATCGAACTCCCGCAACCGAAGGTAGGTCAAACCCAGATTGGACAGCGTCACTTCATCATCCGGCTCTAGCGCATACGCGCGCTCCAGCGCCTGCAGCGCACCGCCAATATCGTTCATCGATGACAGCACGACGCCGTACGTCGCGAGGACAATCGGTGAATCAGGATTTTCTTCCATCAGCGGGCGGATCACGTTGAGGGCGTCGCTACTGCGACCGAGTTCCATGAGGGCCCACGCGCGCATGGAAGACCACTCAATCTGATCTTCCGCGAATTCGAGCGGGAGCGGGAAGGAATCGAGGCAGCGAATCACGTCGTCATAACGTGATTCGTCCATCAGCCGTGCCGCACGGTCGAACAGGAATTCAATTGACTCGTCGCTCATTGAGGGTGGATCAGGCTCCGGAGAAAATTTGTTGATCCCATAATAACTGACCGAATCATTCCCATCGTGGACGTCCGGCGTAAGCATTTGGGGGTCCCGGTTACGGGACGCGTGATCATAGACTCAGCCGCGCCAAGCGGCCACCGCAGGTCGCATCTTGCTCATCCTCCTCCGGATGAGTATACCATCGTGAGAAGTCCGATGCGCTATCAACCCTGTACTGAGGGAGAGCTCGTATTCCTCGCTTTCACAGTTATCGTCGTGTGGCGATTGCATTGTTGCCGCTGATTTCGGGTTGCCGAATGTTCGGTTTCGAGGAAACTCCGCCGGCGGCGTCGACAATGCCGCGACCGTCGACGGAAGCGAGCGTCGCGCCTGGAATCAACGATCCCTATTTTGAGAACCCCGACGTTGCCACCTGGGCCCAGCGATTTGAAACTGAGCAGCGGGAGGTCTTCGCACATCGCGACGAAATTCTGGATGACCTGCGTGTGCGCCCGGGAATGACCGTCGCTGATATCGGTTCCGGCACCGGCTTGTTTACAATTGCAATCGCGCGGGCGCTCCGCGACACCGGCGTCGTGATGGCACTCGATATTCTTCCGGCGTTTCTGGATGAAACCGACGCGCGCGCGGAACGCGAAGGCCTCACCAACGTTCGAACGATTCGTTCTCGGGAGGACTCGGTTGATCTCCCGCCAGAAATCCTCGATCTGGCATTCGTCTGCGATACCTACCATCACTTCGAATACCCGCAGGCCATGCTGCGATCGATCTACCGCGCACTCCGACCCGGCGGTCGGCTGGTCGTGATCGATTTTGAGTTGCTTCCGGGACCCCGTTACGGGTGGCTGGTCGAACATGTGCGGGTGGATCGGGAGACGGTGGATGCCGAGATTCTCCGCGCTGGGTTTGTCCCGTCTCAACTCACGCCGCGAGCAGGCTATCTCCGTGAGAACTATTGGCTCGAATATCGCAAGCCGGACTCGAGGAAAGAGCCGACGGAACCAACACGAGCGGGCACCTGAGGCAAGTCACATTCTGCCGCACAAGCGAGGAAAGCGACGCGCAGCTAGAAATCTCCGCGCGGATCGAACAGTCGTGCATGCTCCTCCAGACAGTAGCGGTCGGTCATGCCGGCAATGTAGTCGGTGGCCACGCGGCGGATTCCTTGCGTTGTCACGCGGGCGAGATAGCGCGGGGGCAACAGATTCGGCTCCGCGACGTATGCTTCGAAAATGGCCTCAATGATGCGCCGGGCTTTGCTGTCACTACGCAATACGCGGTGATGTCGATAGACGCGCGTGCGGAGAAAAGCGGCCACCTCCTCAAACGCCGCGCGAATGTCGTCGTTCATCGTCGGCAGGCGTGAATCCGCGTCCGTCAGGATGCCGGAAAAAATCGCAAACTGCATCCGGTTCAAAGTGCCTTGGACATGCCCGCGCCACGCAAGGCCTGCCGTCTCCGATGGACCGGCGTACAGTTCCTTCCATAAGGAAAGCGGTGCGAGGTCCGTCGGGGTAAAAAGTCCCGCGAACAATCCATCCTGAAGATCATGCAGGCAATACGCGATTTCGTCGGCCAGCGCCGCAACCCGACCTTCCGGCAGGAGCGCTGCGGACGCAACCGAAGTGTGTTCATCGGGACGATCGTAGCGCGTGGTGTGCGCTGCGAGGCACGATCGTACCGCGTGCGTCAGATTGAGCCCCCGGAACGCCGGAAAGGGATGCTCCAGATACTCGACCACGCGCAGAGACTGAGCGTTGTGTTCGAACCCGCCGTCGGCGTGATTGAGCTCGTCCAATGCGCGTTCGCCGGCATGTCCGAACGGCGCGTGTCCGAGGTCATGGGAAAGCGCTGCGACTTCGGCGAGATTTGCATCAAAGCCGAGCCGCGTGGCCAGAAGTTTCGCGACATGCGCCACTTCGAGCGTATGGGTCAGACGGGTGCGAAAGTGATCGTCTTCCGTCGAAACGAAGACCTGCGTTTTGTGTTGCAGTCGACGAAACGCCGTCGACTGGATGACGCGCTGCCGATCCAGCAGGAGCGGAGGCAGGGCGGCGTCATGCGGGTCCTCATGGACGCGAGACAATCGCTGGTCTTCCTGATTCATCTCGTCAGTGTAACGTGAAGTTCGCGTCGCACTGCAACGCAGAATCGGCGCGCGGTCCGGATTTCGCGCTGCCAATTGCTAGGGGTTGGAATCGGCCGGTGCCGCGCCCGCGACTTCCGACAAGACTTCGCGGTACCTGCGCGTCTGGGCGGCGGGGTCGGCTGCGGCCAGAAGATCCCGACAAACACAAATGACGTCGGCACCATGCAGCCGCAGTTCACGGACCCGATCCAGCGTAATGCCGCCGATTGCGGCAACCAGTGAATTTGTCGCCGCGCGCACGCGCTGCAGTCCAGAAATTCCAGCAAGCGCATCACGCGGCTTCGTTTCTGAATGAAACATCGGGCCGATTGCCACATAGTCCGGGTGTTCGCGAACGGCTTCGGCCAGATCCTCGAGCGTGTGCGTGCTCGTGCCGATGATCACGCGCCCTTCCACGATCTTCCGTGCGTCTGCCAGTGTCAGGTCATTGCGACCGACGTGGAGCAAATCCGCGTGACACAGCGCTGCAAGATCCGCACGATCATTGATGCAGAGCAGGACACTTGCAGCGGCTGTCTCCTCCCGGAGCCAACGTGCGCGGGTGAGCAGCTCCCGATCATCGATCAGTTTCTCGCGAAGCTGAATGCAGCCGACGCCGCCGTCGATGAGGGCGCGGGCCGTTTCTTTCCAGGGTTTGCGGCAGATGGACTCCGTGAGGATGGCATACAAGCCGTTGTTGCGAAGCTGCTCCAGACCCCGATCCCGAAACACGATTTTTTGCTGCAGCGCGTAGCTTTCGTAACGGAGCGTTTCGGCGATCTGTGCCGCTGCGACATGCGTGATTTTTGCGTACTCAGCGATGCTGCGCAAGGATTCCGCCAGCCGGGAAAACGCCGCGCGGACGACATCGACTTCATTCTCGCGAAGGTTCTCGTCCGCGGCTTTGAGGGTACGGCCGACGTCACTTTCGACGGATCTTGCCGCGAGCAAGCGATCCTCGCCGACAATCTCGACGATGCTGCGAAGCCCGTGGCGGGACTGTTTGATGGCGGCGGAAGTAGCGGGATCATTCTGGGAAAATCGGCAATGGTCCTCAATCACGCGCAGCGCCTCGCGCGCGCGATTGAGATTCGCATCGATTACACGCAGACTGCTACGGCTCATCGTACGCGCATCGAAGTACGACGGGGGGCCAAGCCCGCAGCCTCATAGAACGGAGTTGGCGGGTGACGATTACAATGCAACATCAGATAGCTGCTTGAACAGCGGATGCGACTTATCGTAGTACATCTTTTTCACGCGGCCATCGTTCGAATCAAAGTATGTGATGACCACGCTCTCGTTGGGTCGATATTCGAATTTCCCTTCGCCACGGCGTTCCCGCATGGCGAAGTCTCTTGATTCTTCGATATCCAGCACGATCGCGCCGGTTGCGAAGCTGACCGTTTCCGTGCGGCCTTTCACTTCTTCGTTCCCGCCGATCGCGTCACCGACTGCGACGTCATAGCGCTTTTTGATCCAGGTACCTTTGTCCCATTTGAAGACTTCGACCGATGCTTCCCCGTCGCGAACGCTGCGCGTGGACACAAAAAAGTGCACGCTGGGCGCGACCTCGATGGGTCGGCTTGGAAGCGACCATTCACCCTGGATGACCACTTTTTCCGCATCAGCGTCGTCCGCAAGATTCTTCGCACGCCCGACGTAGCGGTTCCACAGAGAGGCGCGCAGGCGATAGCGATAGGTCTTTCCCGCCTCGACTGAATCATCATTGAACCAGATCGCAACTTTGCCGGGGTCGTTGGGCTGCTCCATGATCGTGTCGAGCTGCCGAATGGACGAAGCAATGAGCGCCTTTTCGGTCTGGGAAATCAGCGCTTTCGCTTCGCTCTCAATGGACGAGATCGGATTCGACTGCAAAACGGCCTTCAGATTCCGATGCGCTTCCTTCCAGGTACCGGAAGCGATTTGCGTCCGTGCATCCTCCAGCATTTTTCGCTGAAGATCGATCTTTTCCTTGTTGGTTTTGTCCTTGAAAGGATCGGCGTTTGCTTCGGGCTTATCTTCGTCATCGTCTGACGGGCGCGGCGTATTCCCCTCGGGCAGGTCGGTTGCCGTCATCAGTTCGCTCATGTCCATGCCCGGAAGATCCGGAAGATTCCAGGGATCACCGGCCTGAACCGGATAAAACTTCGGCTGCATGATGGCCATCTGCGATTCGCGGATCAAATTGTACGTGGTATCGATTTCGGACTTATACAACATGACGCCGGAATCGGAATCGACAACCGGAAGCGGCAAATCGACGCGCGGCATTGCGCTGCTCAGCGCGACGTCCACCCATACCGAGTATTCGCCGGAGCT
>JBFWWY010000130.1:0-8046 GCA_050245935.1 Phycisphaerae bacterium
AGTCGCAGCAGCAGACACGCAATGAGCGACGACGCAACCCAATGCCACACCAGACTCGCCGCGTGCAGCGCGGTGGGGTTCCAGCCGCTGACCTGATAAGTCAGCTTCATGATGCCGAACGATATCGGTCGGAAAAACCGCAGTGTGCACTCGGGCATCCACCACATTTCGGCGATGTCACCTTCGCCCACCAGCGCGAGCCGGCACGCCGCTGCGAGCCCCTCGACCGACCAGTCCGCTTCGCGAAGTTGGCGAATATGCGCGTAGTCGTCCATGAACAACCCGCCTTGCAGCGAGACGCCATGCACGAGCAGAATCGCTGCCGCGAGCGACCCGAGAATGAGCACCCATTGCACGGCGCTGAGGCGATGATTTACTGAAATCGTTTGTATGATCAGTCCCTGGACGACAATGCCGGCGACAACACGACGTCGGCATGTGCGGGATGATCTTCGGGAGCCGGTTCGGGTTCGTCAACCTCTTCGAGTTCGTGAAGCTCGGCACTGCTGGGCAGATGTGCCCCAAACAGCGGGACGAGCACCCCGGGCAGCGCCCAGAAAAGCTGGATCAGCCGGATGGACAGTGCCAGCGCAAACGCCTGGGAGACCGAATTGCCAAGCTCGGTGCCGAAAAACTGGACGGCGAAAAACTCCATCACGCCCGCGCCCTGCGGGGCCAGCGGCAAGGCGCCCACCAGAAACAGGATGGGCAGGAAAACAAAGTAATGCTGGAAATCGCCCTGCATTTGCATCGCCTGCGACATGAGATACACGCTGAGCATGACGAGGAATTGCAGGACGAGCGTAATGACAAGTGCCGCCAGTGACTTGCCTTTGTTGTCCCGCAGCGCGATGAGCGTGCGACCGATGCGAAGGATGTGCTGCCCCGCCGGCAGCTTTTCGGCGAGCTTGGGCAGCCCGAGCGCATGACGCAGACGCTTGCTGAAGACAAAAATCGCGCCGACCGCGAGGCCCGCCAGAATCACCCCGAGCCCCATTGCGATCCGCCCGAAGCGTTCCCGATCCCACGCGACGATGATCATGCACCCCGCGAGCAGCACGAGCCCGAGCAGTCCGATCACGCGATCCAGAAATACAGTGGTCACCGCTTCGGTCTTGCGATGGGTATACCGCGTCAGGTAGTAGGCTTTGATCAGGTCGCCGCCCGTGGTGCCGGGCAGCGCAAAATTGAAGAAATTGCCCGCGTAGGTGAGTTTCACCGCCACCCAGAGCGAAAGCTGCACTGCCTGCATCGCGAGCATCCAGATCAGCCGGATCGCGGATAGGATTGGAACCGGTGCAAACGCCAGCAGCGCGATCACAGCGCCCCAGCGGTCGAGATTCGCGACGACGCCGGAGATGCCGTAGCGGATGTCCGGCAAGCCATTCACCTTATTGACTTCGTCGAGTTGAACGGTGGTCCGCTGGTCGTTCTGCATCACAACGAACGGCCCGTCGTCGCTTTCCTTTTCGACGAGGCGCACCAGGCGCGGGGCATCATCCGTGCCAATGTTGATCGTGTCGTTCCACTTGACCGACATCACGAGATATACGATTGCCGCGGCGCACAGACCCCATCGCAGGATGGTCACGAGGATCTTCAGGCCGGAGCTTTTCTTTTTGTCGTCAGTCGCCGTCACGCTTTTTCCGTCCGCCGTATCAAGGAACCTCGAAGATTTCTTTGCGCAGTGTAGGGGAATCCAGCACATCGGTGCAGCACGGCCGTAGCCCCGCTGCGACCAGCGCGTCGCGCCAGTCGTGGGTCACGATCGCCGAAATGCCGTATGTGTCCCGCAGGCGCTTCACTTCATTCCAATCCACCATGACATGTGAGATGTTATGTTCTTGTAACCACTTCACGGCTTCGGTCGGAGAGCCGCTCTGCTCCTGCAATGATAGCCATTCATTGCGATTGAAAACCACCGTGTAGGAATATGGCGGCTTCACGTAGAAAACCGCAGCGTCTCCAATGATCAGCGGATTTCGCGATCGCGAACCCTCGCTCAGTTCGTTCAGCGGCGCCGCGAGCAACATTTTGTCCACCTGATCGACAAACTGCGTCAGCCGCAGCCCGCTGCCGCGATGCAGTTTTTCTTCTTCATTCCGCAGATCGCTCCGCAAGAAGGTTGTGTTCCAAAGGACCGCGATTCCTGCCAGCGCGATAACGCCGCGCTGCAGCCACGATCGATTCATCAATCCGCTCACCAGATGTCCCGCGCTATACGCGAGCGGCACCAGCAGCGGCACTGCGAAGCGGCCCGGCATGTGCGTTAAGCCGATCCAGGCCGCGACGATCACAAGCGACCAGGTTGCAAAAAACGCTGCCGCGCGATCGCGACGCACAATCCAGCTCAGGCCCGCGAAGATCAGCAACGCCGGGCCGAAGAAACGCGACGCGAACAATTCATTCCACGCGGCGACAATTCGGCCATCTGGCAACTTCGCTTCGTGGCCTTGCGTCCACTGCTCGTGTTGCGATTCGCTCCAAGCCGCACCGCCGAAAATCTCGTATGCAAAGGGGAACACCGGGTTCCCCGTGAATGCAACGTTGCGAATCAGCCATGGACTGAACGTGATCGCCGCCGCGAGCGCGAAGATCGCGAGTTCCTTTATCCGATCAGACGCCGACGAGCGCCGCGCAACGCCGTACGCTGCCGCCAGCCCGACGATCACGAGCACAATGGCCGTGTATTTGCAGCCCGCCGCCAATCCCGCACAAATGCCGGCCGCAATCAGCAACCGCGATTTCCAGTTATCCCCCACGGGAGACCGAGGCTCCTGCCGAGCCGTTTCCCCGCGACGATCGCCCGTCGTGGCCGCTTGTGGTTCCCCAACATCCACCAGTCGCCACAACAGACCCCCCGCGACCGCTGAAAAATACAAGATTCCAAGTTCCACGTATGCCAGCGCGCCCAGATACACCATCCACGGTACACCCGCGCTTAGCAGCAACGCGACCAGCCGCGGCGCCCCTTTTTCGCTGAACGCCGCGATGGCAAATACCGCCAGCGCTCCGAGCGCGGCGTGAAGAATCTGCGCGGGAACCGCCGCCGACCATGGATCTCCGATCAGATGCATCAGCAGCAGATACAGAATCTCCACCTGCTGCGGGAAGGAGGCGTACACATTGTGCGGCAGAAAATGGATGCTACCCGCTTCGAAATATTCGCGCGGCACCTGCAGGTGATACTCGAGCACGTCGTATCCGCGACCCTCCGCCGACCAGAGCACGCCGGGCGGCAGTGTGACGACAAAAAGCAGCAACGCGAGCGGAAAAGTCAGCGTCGCCAGCGCCACGTACCGCACGATCGTATCGGTCAGCGAATTTGCGGGCGGATGATCGGAAACTGGTGCGGCGGCGGGCGGATGGCGCACAATGAAGATTAAGCCGAGAACGCCGCCAATGCCCAGCAATCCCCACGCGACGACAAGCGAGAGCAAACCTGACGCACCGAGCAGCAGCGTGAGAAATCCGACAACGCCCAAGCCGAGCGCCGTCGCAAGCGCGAATTGCTGCGGGCACGATAGCGCGTCGCGCGCGAGCCATTTCGCCGGCCACGCCCCCCACCCAGCAGCGCTGGCCAACAGCGCGACAACGTACATCCCGTCCGAAATAACGACCGTCGGCGTCAGACCGTTACCCCACCTGCCCCATCCGGTGAGCAGCAGCGCCGCCGCGAAGAGGAAGAGATATGGCCATGCGGACGCGGGCACGAGCGCCGAGCGGCGGATGGCGGTGAGCTGCGAATCGGGCATGACCGCGAAGGTACTCCGGGACGCGAAATTTCAACAGAACGCGCGACGCGAAAACAAAAACCGGTCGCGACAAACGAGTGTCGCGCCGGCTGGGAAATCGAACCGCACCCCACGGGACGGCGTCAATCGTTACTTGTCCGCGTAATAGTCGATATTGAGCTGGATGTACTGCGTCTGATCTTCGGGGACTTCGTCCTCCGGGAAGATCGCCTTGACGGGGCACTCGTCGACGCACAAGCCGCAGTCGATGCACGTTTCCGGATCGATGAAAAGCTGGTCGGCAGCGCCAAACTCCGCCTCATCCTTGCGCGGGTGGATACAGTCCACCGGGCAGACGTCGACACACGCCGTATCTTTGGTTCCGATGCATGATTCTGTAATCACATGCATGTGATCTCGCTCCTGACTTCAATATTGTCGCGGCATTGCGACGTTCAAACTTTCGAGCAATTTTGCGCGAGATTCGCGCTGATGCGATTATATTTGGGCACGCGGCAGACGCAAACGCCGGGAGACGGAATCCGGTGCTGGAATCGTCTGAGATTGTCTGGGCGTTTCACCCGTGCCCAATCGCAGATTGTGATTCAAAATGACGCATTATCCGGGATGGCGGCGTGTTTTGGGATGCTGCATAAAGCACGGGAGAGGAGCGGCGGGCCGCTCGTCACAAATAAAATAGGTCGCGGCTTGATTAGAGATAGTGCGGGACCGACGCGCGTTACGGGCCTCCCGTCATTGCAGCAATCAACAAATTCGAGATTTTCCGCGCCAGCGGCACGGTCATGCCGAGTACGACAAGACCGTGGCACACGAAAAGTGGGCAGGAAGATCGAAATGCCGCTTGTCCGTTTCGAAGTCCACGGACAAGCGGAGTACCGCTTGGCCGTGCCACCCGGCCCATTTACGATATTCATTAGATGGAATCTCGGCGTAGTCAATAGTATGTGTTGCGATGATTAGGAGTGCGCAGGTGTTTGCTCCAACGTTGGTCAAGATTGTCCTAATTCTATTAGGCGTCGGCCTCCTTGGTTTTGGCGTGATGCAGCCGAAGCCGGGCCATGGATCGTGGATTACGAGTTTAGCAGGTGACTGGTCTATTGACATCAAAGATGGCTTCGTCATCGGAAATGATCCAATGCGAAGCGGGAACTTCGTAGTTTACAAGATAACTGAAGCTGAAAGTGTTTTACGGCGGCAGATCGAAGGGGCCTGGTTTTTTGCCTTGGATAAGAAATACTGTATAGTAAAAGCGACTAATGGTTTGTACTATTGGCGCGAAATTGGCGACGACGACGTCTGGAAAAAGGAAGACAGACTGCCGCATGAGGTCGCGTATTTAGAGAAGCAGCTTGCGATTCCCACTAGGTCGCGGCGACTCGAGAGTTTTTTGTTGGGGGGCTTTTCTATTCTTTTAGGAATTTGTTTGCTAAGTTTTGGAAAAAAGGGGATTGAGTGAAATAGCTAATTGGTTGTGGCCTGCTCCCCAAAATCTGATCCAGCGGTTATGAGAGTCTCAATTGGCCCCGCGTGAGTCCAGGAGACTCACGATGAAGAAGAAGCGACACACACCGGAGCAGATCATTCGCAAGCTGCGGGAGGCTGAAGGCCACCTCTCGGCTGGGATGACCATCGCGCAGATCTGCCAGAAGCTCGAGGTCAGCGAACAGACCTTTCATCGCTGGCGAAACCAGTACGGCGGCATGAAGGCCGACGACGCGAAGCGGCTCAGGGAGTTAGAGATCGAGAACCGGTGGCTGAAGAATGCGGTCGCCGACCTCACACTCGACAGGCAGATTCCCGACAAGGCCCTCAAGGGAAAATGGTGAACCCGGCGCGGCGGCGCGAAGCCATACGTCACGTGCGATCGGTCTGAAAGGAGGCGTCCGAATGCCGGGTGTGCAAAGCGTTGAGGCAACCGCGTGCCGAAAGCCGTTGGGGGCTCCGCCCCCAAACCCCCGGCTTCTTTCCCCTCCTGCTGGCGCAAGCGGGGCCGCCCACGAGGAGCAAGATTGCGTTTTCGACTCTAATTACAACTGGTACATGATTTGGGGGGCGGGTCAGCTGGTCGAATCGCATCTCGTTTCGCAGCGAATAGGGGTGCCAGTCGACGGTAGGTCAAAATTGCACGGGCACCGGACCACGAGATTTGTCAAGTTGGTCCGCGTTTACACTGTGATTTTGTCGATGAATTTAGGTGAGAAGCTGTGTGTGGTTGCTTCCTTGCGACAATCGGCAATTGTGAATGATCGTCGTCGCTGCCGGGGGGTGTGATTAGAACCATTTTTTGGACCGGAGTCTGAACAGATCGATGAAGAGTAGTTAGACCGAAATCCGCTCCACAATATTCCGCGTAACTTCTTTCTTCCGTCTGTCATACAAGCGAGTCGTCCGCGGATCAGCATGCCCAAGTAGGTATTGGACATCTTCCAGCGAAATCCCCTGTTTCAGTAAATCGGTGCCTGTCGTCACCCGAAACGAGTGGGACGAAAGGTTGACCGGCAACCCGATCTTCTTCAGCCGCCGCTTCAACATCTTGTGCGCTTCGACGCGCGACATCCCGCGATCATTCGTGCGTTTGTCGCGCGAGAACGTCCGGAAGAGGGGGGTCTCTTTGTCGAGCGCGATGCCCGCGGCCGCGAGGTACTCGTGCAGGAACTCTTCGAGGTTGTGCCGGCAGGGGATTTTGCGCTGCTTGCCGCCTTTTTCGCCGAACTGCAGACACCACGACCCACCGTCGGGCATAAAGTGTTTCACCTTCAGATTGCAGACCGCACCGATGCGCGCACCGGTGTAAATCAACGTTGCAATCATCGCACGATCGCGTAACCCCAAAATCGTCCCGACGTCGATCGACTCCAACAGTTTCCGCGCTTGCTTGACGTCAAACGCCGGCGTCGCGCCTTCCAGGACCGAGTGTTTCGGGCCGCGAACGGATGTTGCGGGATTGGCGGCGAGGATCTGCCGGCTGGTGAGCCAGTCGAACATCATCCGGATGCCGGCCAAATGCTGTTTGACCGTCGCCGGCGACAATTCTTTGGTCAGTTGTTCGACGTAGCCGGCCAGGACGATCGGTTCGATATCAATCAACGGGATCCGGAGTTCGTCGCACCAGTCGAGAAACCGGCCGCAAGCGCGGGCATAGGCCATGCGGGTGTTCTTGTTGCGAATGTTCGCGGTGAAGAACTCGAGGAACGCGCGGGCGGCGTCGGGTCCGGCGGCGACGATGGTCGCCGGCAGGGCGGTCAAGCCGATCCGGGCAAGTTCTTTCGGCGCGACGATAATTTGGTGTGATAGTTGGGTCATGCCGCGCCTCCCTGCACGATCGAACCGGGTTGAAAGTTGAATTGAGCAGTTTTACGCAAACCAGCCGTCAGGAGTCTCCAGCCCCCCTGCCGGCGGCTTGAGTGTAACATAACATCCTTTATGTACCATCGTCAAGATTGGGCAGGGGGCTACGAAAACATCCATTACTGGTAACCCAGGTAACAAAACGGCTACGGGCACTCAGGCAAATTGAGGAGATTGTTGGGATACTCGCCATCATTCTCGGTTTTCAAGTATTTGTTCCCGGCTGCGCTCGTAGCGACGATGACCCACACGGAATTGCCGTTGACACTCACCCAGAACTTCCATTTGCCAGCCTCGATGCCGACGATGGCCTCTTCCTGTGTGATCTTCCAACGGCTGCCATCAGTGTTCGTTCCACCAACGTGGGTGATTTTCTCATGGGGGTTGTATCGATCGCGCTTGTTAATGCATTGGATCTGATGATTCGCGGGCATGGCATCTCCATTTAAAACTGGTCATCGAAATTCGCTTTGATTCGGCATTCACAGCAACATTTCCGGCCAATGGCCATCTCTGCATGTACGAGTTAACGTGAGACTGTACATCTCTTTCGCCTCACAGGAATTATGTAGCCAGTACAAGTTTCATTGAACCGGAGTTTATTTAACGCTTTAGGCGATGTTCAACGGCCATCGTAAACTCCAATCACAATATCAGACTCCAGCGCAATTCTCTTGCCGACTACAATCCGATGACCATTGTGGAAAGCGGAAAACGGAACACCGCAAGGCTGCTCCGATTGTGTCCATACACTAAGTACCTATCCCATAACTGATTTCCGTGTATTCTCTGTCCATTGACAAGGGGTTGTCAATTGAACATGGAGGTCCACGGATGGACGAGCAGCGGAACGAACAGCGTGGCGTCGCCAAGGAGTGGCGGTTGCCGGATGAGATGTGGGAGCGACTCGAGCCGTTGTTGCCGAAATTGCGAATGAGCCGCA
>JBFWWY010000131.1:0-7943 GCA_050245935.1 Phycisphaerae bacterium
ATGCGATGAACCTGCGCAAGGCCAAGCCCGCGTCGTCGACCTGCGGGACGATGCGAGAAAAACGGATCGAACGCCCGCTTCAGGACTTCAGCCGACATGCCTTTTCCATTGTCGCGTATGCGAAGCTCGTATGCGCGGCGGGACGCGGTCTGAGACAATTCGATCACAATTGCCAGCGGACGGCTCTCATTCGGATGGTCCGCCGCATTCGCCAGCAAAGCGAAGACGACGCGGCGCAGCATGTCCGCATCGGCGCGGATGCGGAATTCCGGCGCGTTCGTACCAGGCGGCCGCCGCGACGCTGCGCCATCGGCCTGAATCGCGATCTGGAGATTCGCGAAGCGTGGATTGTCTGCCGCGTCGCGCTGGCAACCGAGCAATAACTCTAACAGATCAAATTCGTGCAGAGACAGCGGTCGTGGTTTGGCAAATTCCATCAGCTCCGAAACAATCTCGCTGCATTCCTGGGCCTTTTCGCGAATCGTCTCAAGCGCACGAATCATGTGTGGATCGCTGACGTCCTTCGCCAGCATCTCCGCGCGGCCGGCAATCACCGTGAGCGGACTGTTTAGTTCGTGTCCGGCACCCGACGCCATCTCCGCGATCATTGAAATAGTTCGCGACTGCAGCAGTTCATTCTGTGTCTTTTGCAGATTTCGGTTGGCATCCGCCAGGTCATCCGTAAGCCGCCGCGCTGCAGCTTGCGCGTTGGCCCGCGTGATCGCGAGACCGAACCCGTTCAGAAAAGCACGCAATTCCGCGCAATCCTGCGGCGGATTCACGTCTTCCTGCGGCGGAGTCAGAAACAGGATGCCGCCGACAATGAGGTCATTCTGACATATTGGTGCGAACCAGTCCGCGCCGGTGCCGCGCAGCGCCGGCGTTCCGGCGAGCAGGCGTCGCACAGCGGTCGGCGTCCGCATCAAATTCGCGGTCGGCGCCGATAACGGCGTGCGACACCATTCCTGAAAGTCCGGCGGAACTTCTTCGATCGTCGCGCAGCCCTCAAATTGCGACTCGCTGATCCAGGCGGCTTCCACGGTACGCTTGTCTTCGCCGACACCCAATACCGCCAGACTTTTCCGATCGAGCGCGGACATCGCAGTGTGCAGCATCTTCTCGATGACTACCGATAATTCCGACCACGGACCGATCTGCCGGTCGAATTCGCTCATCGCGTTAAAAAATCGCGCAGCCGATTCGAGACGACGATTTGTCGTGGTCAGTTGCGAATTGATCCGACCGAGCTCCGCGTTGGCCTGACCCATGGCACGAACAAAGACGCGTTCGGGCGGATCGCGATCAAGACCCAGATGTCCGGCGAGGTCGGTTGTCTCGGAAACGAGTGTGGCCGCTGCCGCCTCCAGTTGCGCTACGCTGAAACCGAGCTGCGCGCCCAGTTCCTGCGCGTTCGCGAAAAACCGGAAATTGCCCGAGAATCCAAGTCGTTGTTCCCGCGCGATGGTATCCGCGAGCTGAACCAGACCGATCAGTTGTGGGTGACGAACGCTGGGCGGCAGCGCGCCAAGCGAAAAGTGGTGCAGCCAGATCACTTCAACAAGGTCATCGGGTAGCTTCCAAAGTTCCGCGACGCGCCTCCCGGCGCGGGCATGATCTGCACCGAGCGCATCCCGTTCAAAATCGGCGATATCGCCGCGCTCTTCCACGGCGGCGGCCGCGATCCGATCGTATGCCTTGGGGAATACCGTGCTCAAAGCAACTTTGCCCAGGTCGTGGAGCAATCCCGCAATGTACGCATTGTCGGGATCAACCTTGCACGCGGGGTTTCGTCGTGCCAGCTCCCGCGCCGCGCAACCGACCGCCAGCGCGTGCGTCCAAAATGCCGGTTGCTGAAACCCGCCGGTCGCGCTGACGTCCGATGACTTTTTGAACACGTCAAAAACCGACGCGGAAAGAACGATGTTGCGAACGGCGGCCATGCCAAGAAGGGGAACGGCCTGCTCAAGTGTGCGAACAGGCCTTGCCGCGAGGGCGGGCGCGCTGGCAATCGATAGAATTTTGGCGGTAAGGGATTGATCCGCACGCAAAAGCTGCACCAGATCGCGCGCGCCGGAGGACGAATCAGCCGTGATCTGCAGGACACGAACGACGACACTCGGCAGCGTGGGCAACTGATCCAGATGACTGAGCGCAGCATCGGATTCCGTGCGAACCGGCGTCGGGTGCACCTCAGGCACTGTTGATAAGCTCCAGTATCTTGTTGACGAGCGCATCAATTCGAAACGGCTTCTGCAAGAAGGCGTTGGCGCCGTCCGAAAAGAGCTGCGCGACATGATCCTGATCGATGACGCCGGAGACGATGATGATTTTCACGTTCGAAAGTTTTTCGTCGGCCCGAATGCGCTTGCATACGGCGTTGCCGTTGATATCCGGAAGCATATAGTCGAGCACGATGACTTCCGGCTTGAATTCGTTCGTCCGCATGCCCGCATCGAAGCCGGTGCTCGCAGTGGCGACTTCAAACCGGCCATCCCGCTCCAGCATTTCGACGAGCATTTCGACGATCGCGGGGTCATCGTCCACAACGAGGATGCGTGTCTTGCCCAGTTCCAACTGATCCAGCGGGATGTTGTGTTCTTTCATGAACTGGATCAGCGATTCGCGCGGAATCCGGCGAAATCTTGAGCCGGGGACGCGGTAGCCACCCAACTGCCCGCGATCAAAACAACGAATTACCGTCTGCTGGCTGAGGCTACAGATTTCCGCGACTTCTCCCGTCGTAAAGACAGTCTTCGCGAAGAGGCTTTCCCGGCTGGTTGACACAGATGCCCTCGGCTTAATTCAAATACCCTATTTCCCCTAAACATAAGCAATCGGGTGAAATCTGGCAAGATATTAAATTTAGATTGAGTTAAGTGGCGGCAGCATCTGCGCTTCGACGTGTGCGGGAGGCAAGGTAAACCATCAGGATTGAAATGTCGGTGGGCTGAACGCCGCTGATTCGCGAGGCCTGACCGATGCTGGCGGGGCGGACCGCGACGAGTCGCTCCACCGCTTCGCGGCGCAACTGCGGTATTTTTGCATAGTCAATCTGCGTCGGCAATTCCTGCGCTTCCAGGCTGCGGAACTGCTCGATCATGCGGTCCTGGCGGTCCAGATATCCTGCATATTTGATGGCAATCGCGGTTGCGGTCCAGACGTCGCGACGGTGGCGAAACGGTTCGAGTTCGGGCACGGTCTCAAGGAGGGCGTCGCTGTCCACCTCCGGTCGGCGCAAGCGCTTTTCCAGAAGTTCACCATCCACCCGCAGCCCGCGCGCGAGTTCGCGAAGAGATTCGATCTGGGTGCGCTTTTCGCAGAATGCAGCCCAACGACGGTCGCAAATCAGTCCCCACTTCCGACCGATCGGCGTCAGGCGCTGGTCGGCGTTGTCATATCGCAGTTGAAGTCGATATTCCGCGCGCGACGTGAACATGCGATAGGGCTCCATGACCCCGCGCGTGACAAGGTCATCAACCATCACCCCGATGTACGCTTCATCGCGACCGAGCACGACCGGCGGCAACTCCGCGACAAATCGCGCCGCGTTCACGCCGGCCATCAAACCCTGTCCCGCGGCCTCTTCGTAGCCACTGGTGCCGTTGATCTGGCCCGCCAGAAAGAGGCCCGCAATGCGCTTCGTCATCAGTGAAGAAGTCACTTGTTCGGGCGGGACGAAGTCGTACTCCACCGCATAACCCCATTGCAAAACCCTGGCATTCTCCAGGCCGGGAATTGCGGCGATCATGCGCGCCTGTACATCCCGCGGCATCGACGTGCTGACGCCGTTGACATAAATGCGATCGCTTTCGCGCCCTTCCGGCTCAAGGAACACCTGATGCTTCGTCTTGTCAGCGAAGCGTACAATCTTGTCCTCAATGCTGGGGCAATATCGCGGTCCCCGCGACTCAATCTGACCCGAATACATCGGCGCGCGATGTAAGTTTTCGCGTAGCAACGAATGGATGGAATCGTTGGTATAGGTGATCCAGCAGGGAACCTGCGCGCGGTCGAGGTCGGTCGTGAGATGCGAAAACGGCATCGGCGGATCATCACCGGGTTGGATTTCGCACCGGGAAAAGTCCACGCTGTCGCGCGCCACCCGGGGCGGCGTTCCGGTTTTGAGTCGCGCCAGTTCGAGACCTAAAGACTGAAGGGAAGCGCTCAGGCCCACGGCGGCGGCCTCGCCAACGCGACCGCCGACGCGCTTCTGCTCGCCACAATGCATCAACCCGCGTAGAAACGTGCCGGAAGTAATAATGACCGCGTGTGCATGCAATGCCCGACCGTCCTGCAGCGTAACGCCGGTGATTCGCTTGGCGATCAGGCCATCGAGGCAATCTTCGAAGAGGATCTCTTCTACGCTGCCTTCCACGATCTCGAGATTGTCTGCGCGCGAAAGATGTTTCTGAACGCTTTCTGCGTAAAGCCTGCTGTCGGATTGACATCGCGGTGCCCAGACCGCCGGCCCCTTGCGGCGATTGAGCATCCGAAACTGAATTCCTGTTTCGTCCGCGACAAGGCCCATCAGTCCGCCGAGTGCGTCGATTTCACGCACCATCTGACCTTTGCCGATGCCGCCGATGGCGGGGTTGCACGACATTCTTCCGATGGCACCTCGTTCAAAGGTAACCATCGCCGTACGCGCGCCGAGACGCCCGGCCGCCCATGCCGCTTCCGCACCGGCGTGGCCGCCCCCGACGACGATGACGTCATAGTGATTTCCGCCCATTCCGTTGATCATAACAAAGTCCGGCCCTGTCTCAATTTTACGGGCGCGAACAGTAACGAGAACGCACGGTTCGATGTGAACCGTGCGCTGGTCGAACGTAACAGTGAACTGCTGTGGAACTGGTTACTGCGTCGTCAGCATCGAAACGAAAGGACCGATATCAGCAACGCTGACCATACCGTCGTGGTTCACGTCCGCGTGCATGGGGTCACAATCCGGGAAATCCGCCGCGTAGGTTGTCGGCTCGGTCAGTGTCAGGACGAACGCTCCGACATCGCCAACCGAAACGATGCCGTCACAATTGGCATCGCCGGTCAACATCGAACTTCCGGCAACGAGCGTGATCGTACGGTCCATGCCGTCGGAAGATTCCTGGAAACGCAAGTCACGCACAACCACGCGCAATCGCACGCCGGTCATTTCAGGACCAACCGCGGGCAATCTCCAGTCAAATGACGGTTGGTCCGCTTCCAGATCGTCAGCAATGACGTGCCATGTCCGCCCGTCATCATAAGAGGCGTGAATCGCGAAAGAGCGCACCGCCTCATCATCCGTTGCGGTCCAGACAATTGGCACCGTTCCCCCGAACGCGAAGAATTCGCCGTCAGCCGGCGACAGCATCTCGACGACAGGCGGAAAATCCCCTGTTTTCTCCGGGTCGGGACGAATCTCGAAGTAATTTGAAAACGAAACCGCATACCGATTGCCGGCCCCGTAGGTCCATGTGGTGCTGACACGCGCGAGATCCGTCGAGACGGGAGGTGCCTGCATGCCGCCGGATAGACAATTCGTAGTGGTTCCGCCGAGCCCGACACCCTGGAAGTCGCCCTCGACTCGAAGCGAAGCACCAAAACCCCCGTGCCACGTATTGGCCGCGCCCTCCACGGTCGTGCACAAGTCGATTTCCTGCCCCGGCCGCATCATGGCGATATCGAGGTCGGGGGCGTATGCACCGTCCGGCATATCAGGGTTCGGGACACTGTAGAACAAGTCGTCGAACCCTTCCTGCCCTGCGTCGTCGATCGCAACAACGCGGAATCCCGCCGGATCGATGCAGCTCGAAGCTTCATACTCGGGAATCTGCACGACCCACGACGTCGCATCGCCGGGAACATCGTCCGCGATCACCGTCAACGGGGTACATCCGTCATGCGGTGTGAATTCGATGCGATGACTCATGATTGTCCCGTCGTCGTCAGAACGCCATGACAGAATCACCTGCTTTCCAACTTCCATGAGTGACGAATGTTTCATCAGGCGAACACTCGGGACGCGGTCCTGCAAATCCGGCAGCGTGGTTCGAAATGGCATAAAACGCACCTGTCCGAGCACGGGATCGCCGCTCCCGCCGGGATTGGAGGGCGCTTGCGGACCGCTCGCATCACCCCACCAATTATCAATTGCGCTGTCCGAATCGGGCGAAGTCGAACCCACCGCATTTCCTTCAAACGTGTTGGGATCAACGGTGCCGTTTGCGTCGAAGCTGCCGTTGGGAGAGGCTGCGACCGCTTCGGCGTTGCTGTAAAACTGATTTTTTCGCGAAACGGTGCGACCGTACTGCGTTGCCCAGAGCGCTTTGGCGTTTTCTTCGAAGATGGAATTGAGCACATGAACTGTTGACGAATATGCATGTACGGCGCGCTCTGCGCCGCGAAACTCACACCAGTCCAGCACGTTCCGGCTGCCGGCGTAATTGTAGAACAGTGCGGTCCAGGGCTGGCCCGGCACGAGCGGCTCAAACACAATCGGCGCGTCGGGTCGACCTTTCAGGATCAGCGAATTCGCTGCATTCACATCCCAGATGACCCCCGGTCCCATCTTGACTGTCACGCCGGGCTCAACGGTGCGTGTTCGTGAAATTCCGCTTTCCAGACTGATGTAAGGCAGGCCGACGTTTGCGAGTGTGGTCCATCCGGTACTGCGTCCGTCGACATTGATGACGTTCTCCGCATTGCCCGTCGCCGGGACGAAGCTGCCAGGCGCGATCCCTCCGCCGACCAGATGTATTGGCCAGCGATTTCCGCTGATCACGTTATCCGGTCCGAAGTAGTGGTCGAATCCTTCGAGTACAAACGGCGAATCCTCCGTCACGCCTGTCGCCGTGATGCGATTGAAATACACCGGCTGGCCGGATTTTCGGCGATAGGAGTCGATGCGTCCTTCGTCCAGCACGACATTGTCAACAAAGAGGTAGGACTCTTCCGTGCGAATCGTCGCGCCTGTGAAAGTCGAATCGCGCACGACCAGCAATCCGAAAGTTGCCCACACACCGTTATAGAGTCCGCCTGTGAAGTGCGAATTGCGGACGACAATGCTCGGTGGGGTGGGCTGCAGATAGAACGTGCCGCTGTGAATCATGCCGCTGCAGTTCACGTGATTCAGGAACACGCTTCCACCCTGTTGCACGTCAACTGTGTACCAGAGATATTCGCCGCCGGAAATTTCGACCGGGTTTTCCTGTGAGCCGGAGAAATTGGCAATTGCGTCCGAGCCGGAGACGAAAAGTTTCGCCTGCACGTCTGCGACCTGAAGGGAGGAACCTTCCTGAAAGTCGATTCTTCCCGCGACAGTCAGTTTGGTGGCTTGATTTTCGATGATCACGACGACATCCGGATCGACGATGACCGTTCCGCCGGAAAAGATGGAAATCGACGAATCGATAACAATCGGGCTCAGATCAATGGACCAATGAACCGTGTCACCCGGTGCCGGCAGCGGAGGCAATGCATAGGCGTTGGCGACAACACCAAAAAGCGCAAGGACACCCCATACACTCTTCATCCCCAGGTTTAATTTGCACATCGAATTCTCCTCACGAACGGCTCGTCGTTGACTTGATGCAAGGCCGCCGTTTCGAGTGCTTCGCAAGTGAACGGCGCGCGAAACCATCGCGTCCGAATGGACGGTACGGCTTTAGAAGCCGCACGAGGCTGCCCTGCAGCATGACTTCCCGGCAAGAAAGGGTCGGCAATTCACTCAGCAGAGAATGAAGGTATCGCCGCGATACTGTGAATCGCATAAAAAACGGATAAATTCATTGCGGGCCGCTGCGTTGACGGCGTATCCGCGAATTCGTAACATGCTCGGCCCGAATACGTTCGGCTGCCCCTATCGTCTAGAGGCCTAGGACACCGGCTTTTCAAGCCGGCGACACGGGTTCGAATCCCGTTAGGGGTATTTCGCGGAGACGGCGTTTTCCTTGAGCTCTGGC
>JBFWWY010000132.1:0-7942 GCA_050245935.1 Phycisphaerae bacterium
CTTGCCCGTTGTGAGTGCCTGCCGTCGTGCCAAGGAATCGATAAGAGGTGCAGCGGCGTCTTGAGCAATCAGGCACGCTGAAAGAAACAATCCGCCAATAAGCATGCGAAAAGAAGTGATGCTGCCAAGCATTTTTGCCCTCCCCGATTGAAGCAATTTCGCAAGCTTGATCACAGTTGTAGAGTTCCCATTGATTCTCCCACGCAAATGGGAATAGTCAACGCCGCTTTTCCAGGCCGCGAATCTTCAGCTGCGACGATCCAGAAGAGTTCGTAGAGAGTTCCACAGCAAGCCCCAAGCGCCAGCGCGGGGTTCGCGCGACGTGCGGATTTTCTTCAGAATAATATTGGCGGGTGAACCGAACGTCGCTTGAGCCGGGCGCTGGCGCTGGCTGCTTGCGGATGCAGCTCGGCAGGAGCCTCGGCCTCCCGCACTTCATTCTCTGTGCCTCTGTGCCTCCGTGGTTGCATCCCAAGCCGGCGACGCGAGAACCCGAGTGCTACGACCCAACCTTCGGTACCTGCATCTCATAAGGTGACGTCACGTTCGCGTAATACGCGCCGCCGAGGCGGCCGACCGTGCGGAGGTTGTGGGGGTCGATGGTGCCTTCGCTCGTCAAAACTTCGTTTGCGACGTGAATCATCTGAATGTCGCCGAAGATGACATTCGAGGAGCCGGGGCCGGTGCCGATATGCATCACCTCGCGTAAGCGGCATTCGATGTTCACCTGCGCTTCGGCAACGAGCGGGGCTTTGACGACTGTTGCAGGTTTCGGCGTGAGCCCGCTGATCGCAAACTCGCTTTCGCCGTAAGGGAGTTCCGCCGCGCAGCGGACCATCTGCTCGGCAATGTCGACGGTGACGGTGGCGACGCAGAATTCGCGGGTCTGCTCGATGTTACGCAGTGTGTCCTTGTTTTCACTGTAGCGGTTCATGCCGGTGCTGATGAACACCACAGCCGGATTCGCGCACACCATGTTATAAAAACTGAACGGTGCGACATTCAGGCGGCCTTCGCCGGAGATTGTCGACGCGAGCGCGATCGGGCGCGGGTTGATAAAGCCGATGCAAAGCCGATAGATGTCGATCCACGACTTCTCGCCGTTTTTGATGTCGATGCTGGTCATGCCGGAGGCTGCCGCGTCTGGACTCGCTTTGCGCGGCGTTGCTGCTTCGTCCACTGCGGCGCGCAAATCCGCCAATCGCGACGCGGGGCAGATTTCGCGCAGCGGCTCCATGACGAACGCGCGAGCCCACATGCGCGGGTGGGGAATGGTGAGGGATTTCGAGGTCGCGGCGTGATCGCGGTAGATCAGCAGATCGAGATCGAGCGTGCGCGGGCCGTTCGCGACGGTGCGTTCGCGGCCGTGCTCGTTTTCAATCGTCTGCATGCGTTTGAGCAGTTCGTCCGGCGAGAGCGCAGTCGCGACCTCGGCGACGCAGTTGAGATATTTCTCCTGACCTTCGGGTCCGCCGACCGGGTCGGTCTCGTGAAGCGCGGAGCGCTGCAGAACTTTGACGTCGCCGCGCTGCGCGAGTTCGCTGAGCGCGTCGAGGATATGCTTTTTGCGATCGCCGACATTCGATCCCAAACCGATATAGATTCCGCCGGTCGCTACCAATCCAGACCCTTAATCCGCTGTGCGGCTTCTTTGATGCGTTCTTCGTTGATGGTCAGTGCGAATCGCACGTAGCCGGCGCCGGCTTTGCCGAAACCGCTGCCGGGGATCGAAACGATCGCCGCTTTTTCGAGGAGTTTGTTGACGACGTCGAGCGACTGGTAGCCTTCGGGGCATTTGCACCAGATGTAAAACGTCGCGTCCGGCGGCGACAACTGAAAGCCGCAGGCTTCCAAAGCCGGGCAGAGCGCGTCGCGGCGGGCGCGATACATCTTGCGGAGCTGTTTGATCTCCGGACCGTCGATCCCTTCGAGCGCGGCGATGCTCGCTTCCTGAATCGCGGTGAACTGGCTCGAGTCGAGATTCGCTTTCACTTTTGCGAGCCGGTCGATCAACTCGGCATTTCCGACCGCGAAGCCGATGCGCCAACCGGTCATGTTGAACGTCTTGCTCAGCGAATGAAACTCGATCGTATATTCGCGAACATTGTCGAGTTGCAGCGCGCTCGGCGGCAATGCGTCGGCGTAATACATTTCGTTGTACGCTGCGTCGTGCGCGAAGACGATGCCGTTTTTCTTCGCAAACGCGGCGGCGCGTTTGAGATCGTCGAGCGTGCAGGATGCGCCGGTGGGGTTGTTTGGATAATTGAGGAACATCAGCTTTTTGTCGCTGTGGTCTTCTCTTTCGAGCGTATCCCAGTCGGGTTGCCAGTTGCGTTCGGCGGCGAGCGGCATGTCGACCGGGATACCGGAGGCAAAGAGCGTGCCCGACTCGTAAACCGGATAGCCGGGCGTGGGGATCAGCGCTTTGTCGCCGGGATTGAGCAGAGCGAGCGGAAAATGGCCGATGCCTTCTTTGCTTCCGATCAGCGCCAGAATCTCCGTTTTGGGATCGAGCGTGACGCCGTAACGCTTTGCGAAGAATTTCGCGACTGCCTGACGGAACGCGAGCGAGCCGCGCGACGCGGGGTAGCGGTGATACGCGGGCTTTTCGATCGCAGCGCGCATGCTGTTGACGATGAACGGCGGCGTCGGTTGATCGGGATCGCCGATGCCGAAGTCGATGACGTCGGCACCTTTTTCGATGATCTCCGCTTTTTTGCGGTCGATGTCAACAAAAAGGTAGGGCGGCAATTGAGCGAGACGATCCGGAATCGGGGGGAGTTTGAACATGGTTGGCCTTGGTCGGGTTTACGGACGGGCCGCGATGACGGACGAGGGTTGGTCGGCCATCAGGCGGCGGATGGTTTCGTGCACAAATTCGTTCATCCACGAGATCGAAGCGGTTTCGGAGAGCGTTTTCAAGTATTCGACGGAGTACTCGTTGAATTTCTTTTCGAGCAGCTCTTCGCGAAGCTGCTGCTGGCAGTCGGCGAATGGCTTGCGGAGCGGACCGTCGATGACGCCGCAACGGACGATGAACCAGCCGTCGTCGGTCTGGATGGGTTCGCTGGTTTGCTTTTCCTGCATCTGGAACGCGCGGCTGGAAGGCGTCTGATATTTTCCGCGAAGCGGACGACCGATCTTGCCCCATGCGCCGCCGCGCTCCTGCTGCGGGCCGCGATCCATCGCGCGTGCGACGTCTGTGAAATTCGCGCCTTCCTGCAGTCGGGTATTGGCGGCGCGAATGTGCTGTTCGGCGGCGAGGCGGGCGGTTTGCTGATCCGCAGCGGAAGCGCGCTTCCAGCTCTGGCCTTCCGGCAGAAACGCATCGTAGGGTGCTTCGATCAGAAACAATTCGCGCGTTTCCGGACGACCGCTGGACTTTGTTTTTTCCTGGTAGTAAGCATGCAATTCTTCGCGCGTGACGTCGGCTTGGGGGGCAATGTTTTCGCGTACATACTCGCGCGCGAGCATCTGGCGCTTAAGCCACGTTTTGTAGTCATCGAGATTCATGTCGTAGGCGCGAAGTTGCTGTTCAAGCTTCGAGCGGCTGCCGCCGAACTCGACCGTGACGCGCTGGTCGATGCGTTTCTGAATCGCGCCGTCGATCGCGGCTTTCTGTTGTTCGGAGATGCCTTTTTGGGCCTTTTCGAAGAGGAGCAGGGCGCCGACTTCCTGTCGGATATTGTTGAGGGCGATCATCTGCGCCTCGTCCACGGAGGTCGGTGGGCTGTAGGGACGGGTGCCGAAGTGGTCGGCGCCTTCACGGATCCCGAAGAGCACTTCGGCGACGCTGAGGGCCTGATTGTTCACCATGAGGATGTCGGCACCGATGGTGGTAGCACCAGCGGGGCGCGCCCAGCCTTCCTGCGGATCGTTCGCGGGTTTTGCTTTGCGGGTTGGCGAAGTTGACGCGGACAGCTCCGCCGATGCGTCGGAATCTTCGGTGGTAGCCGCGTTTTTCTGGCTGTCGCGCACAAAGATGGAGCGCAGCCCCTGCTTGAATTGCGCGCAGCCGGTGGATGCGGCGATGCAGCATGCGACGCCGATGAGAATGCGTTGATAGTTCGTGGAACCCCTCATGTGCGTCATGGTACGCGCTGCGGGGATTTCGGCAAATTCATTGGCGGCTTAAAGGATTTGTGCGGACAGGATGCCCGCACTCCCCCGGTTACGTGAATAGCATTTCGCGGATTCCGTTTGCGGATTTTCCGAGGCTTTGTTGGTGGATGCGCGGGCAGGATGCCCACGCCACCGATTTTGACGTTGCTTGGAATCAAGGTGTGCACATCGTCCGATGTCGCAGATTCGCACCGGCGGGACGCCGGTGCCACAAACTGGGACTAGAATTTCACGCCATTGTTGCCCGCGGGGACGAGGTCTTCGGCGGCGGTCTTCTGGTCGCGAAATTCGACGTCGAGGCGACGGTTGATGACGTTGATGCCGCCGCGGTGTGGGCCGACAACGGGCGCGTTGCCGCCTTCGAGGCGGAATTTCACGAGATCGCGAACAAAGGTCCCGCGCGACTTCACCCACTCCTGACTGTTATGAATGAGATCGTTCACGTTCGTGCCGTTGCGCATCTCCATGCGAAAATCACGGAACATGCGACCGTCCATAAAGCCGAACGCTTCGTGGAGGTAGGCAGCTTCCTGATCCGGCCCGAGACCGTTCGGCTGGTTGGCGGCGGCGGGCTTGTAGGTATAGCGGAGCGCGCCGTCGCGCGGCCAGCCGTTGTTGGCGGAGGGGCATTCGAAGATGCGCTCTTCGCCGCCCATGTGTACCGGCATCAGGATGTTCGGCAGTGAGCGGGGCCAACGTTCGCGATCGAAAGGGTTCAGTTCGTCGTCGGGCACGTTGAGGTCGCCGAAGCCAGTGTTGGTCATGGGTGTGTAGACGTCTGGCACCCGGCCGTTTTCCTCGGTCCAGTAGTTGTAGATGCCGATCGAAATCTGTTTGAGATTGGCGGCGCAAACTGTTGTACGTGCCTGATCACGCGCGCGACCGAACGCCGGTAGGAGAATCGAGATCAGCAGTGCGATGATCGCGATGACGACGAGGAGCTCGATCAGCGTGAATGCGCGCGGTGGCGCGAATGACCAATGACGAATGGTGAATGAGGTTTGCGGCGCGGCGTGCTCGGCGCTCCGGGCCACCTGCTTGGCGCCGGGGGTTCGGACGGCGGTTGTGACCGGCTGAGAGCCGGTTCCCCACTTGGTGGAGGCGGTTGTGACCGGCTGAGAGCCGGTCCCCCACTTTGTGGAGGTGGTTGTGACCGGCTGAGAGCCGGTCCCGCACTTGGTGGAGGTGGTTGTGGTCGGCTGAGAGCCGGTTCCCCACTTTGTGGAGGCGGTTGTGGTCGGCTGAGAGCCGGTCCCGCACTTGGTGGAGGTGGTTGTGACCGGCTGAGAGCCGGTCCCCCACTTGGTGGAGGTGGTTGTGACCGGCTGAGAGCCGGTCCCCCACTTTGTGGAGGTGGTTGTGACCGGCTGAGAGCCGGTCCCCCACTTTGTGGAGGCGGCTGTGACCGGCTGAGAGCCGGTTCCCCACTTTGATTGATGGGTTCGTTTTTTCTGCGAACCAAACATTGGCTTAGCTCCCGGTAAGGCAGGAAACAAACGGGCCGATGTCGCTGACGGTGATGGCACCGTCGTTGTTAGTGTCGTTGTTGCAGATAAAGCTGCAACCTGGATATTGCATTTCGTACGCGGTCTGGCCTTGCGTCAGCGCGAGCACGAACGGGCCGATGTCGCTCACCGTGATGGAGCCGTCACAATTGCTGTCGCACGTCAGGAATCCGCCGCATGCGTCGCTCGATCCCGCGGCGATGATCACCGAGTCGTACGAAACGGTGTCGGAAAAGACGGGGTCGAAGCTGTTGTTGATGCCGTAGCCGGCGCTTTGCAGATAGATCACGCGATCTTCTTCGGCGCTCGCGAGCGGAAGAACGACCGCGTCGAGATACGCGCCGAGGTCGCCGCCAAAGTCGGAAAGCGCGAGCCCGCCATTGCCTGCGGCGGTGAAGTCGTCGTTGCCGATGCCGTCGTCGATGGTCGCGCTGCCGCCGGCGGCGCCGTTGGCGGTGTTGAAGGATAGTCCGACAGTCGAGGTATTCACCTCCGGCCACGGCTGGGCCATCATGAGGCCTTCGCCCGCGAGTGTCGGCCAGGAGCCGTCGGCATTTCGCTCGATCAGCCAGCCGTCAAATTCGCCGAGATATTGGAGAGTGCCGAGAAACGGCCCTGTGCTCGGTGAGTTCAGAACTGTGTCTTCCCACAGTTCGTACCCGAGTTCGCTGACTTCCCAGACGGCTTCGAGGGTACCGCTGTTGCCCAGTTCGCGGCGGAGCACGCCGGCGCGATCGTCGATTGCGGGATTGATTGCGCTCCCGAAAGCGCCGTCGTTCTGCGTGCCCGCGAGGGTGATCAGAACTGTCGCGACCTCGGGGCCGGTGCCGGGGGCGCCTTCGTTGGTGCCGGTGGCGTCGAAGCCGATGAGGTCGATCGAGGCAAATTCGCCGCCGGGAAAGTCGAATGCCAACGCGATGAAACTTTCGGTATCTGGGATAACGACTGGCATTTGACCGGACACAGGGACGAGGCTGCGCATGCCATTGTTCAGGTCGCCGTCGAGATCGAGCAGCGGGCCGCCGAGGAATTCGATACCGAGGAACGGGACCTGACCGGAGGGACCGAGCGGAACGCTGCCGCGGCGGAAGAGCATGCTCAGTGCGCCGAACTGGTTCGGGTCAAAAAATGGTCCCGCGCCGGTGCCCATGTACGCGATTGTCGGGCCAGCGTCGCTTGTTCCGGCGAGACGGTCGCCGTCGAAGAAGCTGCCGGGAAAGCCGGGGCCCGGCGAAATGAAAACGGTGCGCTCGCTGCCGGGATACTGGCGGGCGTCGACGCCGGTAAGGAGGCGGAATTCAGCGGCAAAAGCGGCGGGTAGGACGGCCATTGCGAAAGCGGAAAGCAAGAATTTTTTCATGATTGGAATTTTCCCATCCGTTGGGTCACGCGATGCGCGAAACGTGCGCGCGAACGCAGCGACGAAGATCGTTTGTCAGAAAGTAAACGTGCGCGATTGCCCGCAAGTGAAGTCCCGACACGTCGGCCATGACAGACGCGGGATGGCGCGCAGCGCGATCAGACGCGCGACGGAATGGGCGGGGCGCGGTTGGGTGCGACCGTCAGATACGCGAGTTGGCTTGGCGGCGCGGGCGCGCGATGCACACCCATGCGTGAAAGCTGCAGGCGCAACTGGGCGCAGAGCGTGTGGGTCCGTGGAAGCAGATTGAGGACACGAATCCCGCTGGCGAGGACGCGAATCGCGATCAGCACAGCGGCGAACGTCGGCAATGCTTCGAGGGCAAAGTTTACGGCGGTGTCGAACGACGCGAGGTCGGCGTTCCAGACCGCGCCGGAATGCAACAACGCGACGATGATCGCGAAGCGAATCCAGAAGGCGCGCGTAGTCGGAAAACGCAGCCGCGCGATATCGATGACTTTCAGTAGGAAGAAAATCTGAGAGCCGGCAAGCAGCAACACGCGAAGCGCATCGCCGACGTTTGGCGCAGCGGAAAACCGCAGCAAGACACTCGCTAGCGCGGGAATGTGCCCGAGCAGCAAGACGAGCCAGACGGCTCGACCGGCAAGGTTTTGCAGGGATGATTGTCGCGATGCGGCCAGCGGCATGAAACTTCGTTCTCCGTTTAACTTGATGATAGTTTAAACGCGGTGAATTATTGTATCAATAGCCGATTTCTTGTTTGATGCCTAAAGCACTTTCAGTTTCCGCGAGATTGGGTCGCTTGTTCGTCGTAGCCAATATCGGCGAACAAGGCCGATTCGTTTAAGATTTCGCCCTCTTCCAAAACTCGGCAGCGGTGATTCTCACAACTTCCTTTCCTGTTCGCTTCGTACGCGACGGTGGCACGCCGCAG
>JBFWWY010000133.1:0-7912 GCA_050245935.1 Phycisphaerae bacterium
GGCACCAGCCAGGAAGGAAGCGACGTGGAATAGTAGGGACCGCCATCGCCGGGAAGGCCGCTGCCCGCGATCGCCGGATTGAAAACCGATTCGCCCACATTCAATGCGAACGCACCGGCGGAAAGCGTCAACGCACTGTAAAACGCCAACAACTTTTTCATTCCCTACCCTCCTCTGCGAAAAAAAAATAGACCTGCACCGCGCAAAAATTCGCGCGGACGAGGCGTCATCAATATTGAGCCCGGCTAAAGGTCGAAAAGTTCAAATTTGCCCGCGCTCGGCGCCAACCTTGCAAAGCGGGAAATCTGCGAAATGGAAACTGCTCCCTCCAACTTTCCAAACGCCATAATAGGATCGCTACATGCGAAAGTAAATAGATATTTTCGCGATTCACTACATCGGGTAAGGCCGATAAGTATTGCGGGCGTTCTGAATTGGAAGAAATGGAAACGGGTTGTAATGCAAACAAACTACATCGCGGTCAACACTGCAACAAAAGCACCAATGTCGGCGACACTGACTACCCCGTCCGCATTCACGTCTGCGTTATAAAAGTTGCAGGCCGGGAACGCCGGGAAATATCCGCTCCCGTCGGTCAATGCCAACACGAAGGGGCCGATGTCCGCGACAGAAATCGCCGCATCACAATTCAAGTCGGCCGGGTTGCGCGACGGAAGTATATCGATGTGCCGCATTCCCGCGACCTCAAATAACGAATTGGCGAACAGCACTTCGGATTCCCCGGCATCCAGAAAATCCCCATCGTCATTGTGGTCTTCTAACATGATGAGTTGATTCAAGCCCGTATCGGTCAGGATCACCTGGCCGTTCTCGAGCCCAACGAGATCAATCGCAGAAAACCCCGCGAAAGCGGATTCGTATACGATTTTCGTTTCGCCGGGATCCTGTGCATCGTTGTCGTTGTTGAGATCGGTCAGGAGGACCAATTGATCGACTCCGCCTCCCTGGATCTGCAACAGGTAAATGCTGTTCTCGCGTGTCGGGTCGAGCGCCAGACCAAACCCGGCGGACAAAAGTAGCCCGGAAGCATTGGTGTCGTCCAGAAAAACACTGGACTCGCCCGGCTCATCACCGCGACCGTCCCCGTTCAAATCCTCAAAGCGATATACACCGTGCAGGCTCGCCGAGGAATTGCGCAGAAACGCAACATCGTTTGCATCGAACGCCAGTTCCTGGGGAGCATAGGGTCCGTTTCCTACTCCAAAGAATGCAGCGCCGACGTATGCAGCAATCTCCCCAATGTCCTGAAAGTCACCGTCCTGATTGAGATCGGTCAATCGATAAACGCCATCGTCGCCGAAACTATTTCCGGCATTGACGACGTGTGCGCGCCCGTACGAGTCGAACGCCGCGCCGGTCGGGAATGCGAAACTGACTCCCGAAAGATTTGCGGCGTCCGCGGCGACTACGCTTTCGCCGACATCCAGCGCGTCCCCATCGTAGTTGCGGTCGCGGAGCAGGTAGACCGCGCGGTTAAGCTGATCGCCGAAAATCACGGTGCCGTCGCTGCGTATCGCGAGGGAGGTCGGGTTTTGCGGACCGAGCGTGCCGGCCGCGTTTGAGGCGTTGAACCAAATCGCTATTTCTGTTTGAGAGTCAATCATGCCGTCTGAGTTAGCATCTCCCGCAATCCACTGGACGTCGTTGATCCGATCGTTGATCAGAAAGGTCTGGGCAGCATGCGATTGAAACACCGCGACCGAACACCCCACCATGCATATGCCAAGAATAAGATTCTTCATGCTTCTTTTCTCCACCAACTCCGCTTCGCTGCGTGCATTGCCGCATGACACGGTGAAACAAACGACGGCTTATTTCTTGTCGCGTTGAACGACAACAAGCGTCAGATCATCCGGCGGATCCAGGCCATCGCAGAACTGAACGACATCTTTTGCGAACTCGCGGGCCAATTCGGCGGCCGGCAGTTTCCCCAGTTTTTGCAACGTCGCGACGGCACGCTGCGCACCGTACTCATCGTGAACCCGATTCCGTGCTTCTGTGACCCCGTCACTGAATGTAATGAATCGCTCGTAGGGCTCGCAACGGATTTGCTCCACCTGACCCTTCCATTTCGGCGAAACGCCGAGCGGTAGCCCGACTCTCTCGGGAAACGCGGATACGTTCCCCTCGGCGGCTAGCCATAGCGGGGCATGGTGACCGCAGTTGGCAATTTCTACGGTTTGTCCGTCCGCCGACCAGCGCGCAAGGATCGCGGTTGCGAACAGACCTGCCTGCTGATGGGCGTCGAGCGCTGCATTCATGCGACGTACGATTTGCTCCACGCTGCAATCTTCCGCCAGACTTAACCGAAGGGTGTTTTGCAATGCCGAAGTGATGAACGCAGCCGGAACCCCCTTACCGGCGACATCGGCAAGCATCGTGACCAGTCGTCCCTGGGCATCAAGTGCGACATCAAAAATGTCGCCGCTCATTCCGTCTGCCGGCTCATTGAGCGCCGCAACTTGCCCCCAGGCGGGTTGCGGCACCGGGTTGGGTAGCAGCATTTCCTGGATTTCCCGGGCCGCAGCAATGCGCCCGCTGACGTGCGCGAGTTCCCTCGCCTTGTCGTGCAATTCGTCGAGTTCGACCGCTGCCGCCGCGAGATCAACCGCGGCCGTTACGTAGCTGAGATCTTCATCTCGAAAAGGTGCCGCGTTTAATGGTCGCTCGGCGTACACCACTGCCCGTACGCTGTTGTTCATCACCACCGGGACACAGAGGACGGAGCCGACTCCCCCGCCGGCGAGACTCATTGCACCCGCAAACTGGGCGTGTGCTGCTACGCGCTCCACCAGCACGCTCCCCTGCTTGCAGACTACGTCCTGCAAAACGGAATTGCTGACATGCAGTGGGTCGGCTTGAGAGGTGGATTGCCCCGGAGGATGAAGTCGGAAGAATTCTCCCGCAACATCGACACCAATCAGGACGCAGCGTTCGGCCTGCAATGTGCGCTGGAGTGAGTTCTGAATGGCGGGCCAGACAGTACCGCCGGCCTCTCTCTTGATCACGATGCGCGCAAGACTGTAAAGCTCCTCGAGTCGCTGGCGGACCAGCATGTGCGCGGAAGGATTGCGCGGACCCAGCGAGGTGACCGCGGAAGAATCACTCAAAATCAGTGATTTTGCGAGCGCCTGTTCCACATCGCTCTGATAGTGAAGCGTGAACGGCCGAATTTCGATGACATCGCCGGGATAAATCCGTCCGCGCTGCACGCGCTCCCCGTTGACAAGTATGCCATTCGTGCTGCCCTTGTCCGCAATTTCCCATCCCGCGCCCCGCCGAAGAATCTCAGCGTGATTCCGCGAGACCGACGGATGATCGAGCAGGACGTTCACGCCCGGCGCGCGCCCGACGGAAAGCACGTCATTCTCCAGCGGCAGCGTCTGCACGAGCGTAAGGCCTTTGCGGATAATCAGCTTGTCAGAAATGTCGACGTGCTCCTGCCGGGAATCTGTTTTCGCAACATGGGTCGTGCCTGTCGCACGTTTGTGCGAACTGGGGTCCATTGTACTGAAAACCGAACGACTTTACCGGGGCGCTGTCGGGTAATCCGCTATCATGCCGCGATGGATGGGATTTTCATCATCAATAAACCCGCAGGCATTTCCAGTGCGCGCGTCGTTGACCATGTTCGCCGCGCGACGGGAATCCGGAAAAGCGGACACGCCGGCACGCTTGATCCTGCGGCGACCGGCGTGCTGCTGATCTGTCAGGGACGGGCGACGAAGCTCGTCGAGAGGATGATGGACCTGGAGAAAGTGTATGTTGCCGCGGCACGCCTGGATGTAACGAGCAGCAGTTTTGACAGTGATCGACCCCTCGAACCGGTTTTTTGTGCGAATATCCCAGAAGCGGCGACGGTACGCGATGCGCTGGCATCGTTTGTCGGGGAAATCGAACAGACGCCACCTGCGGTAAGCGCGGTCAAGGTTGGCGGCATCGCGGCCTACAAGCGTGAGCGTCGGGGTGAGAAGCTGGTGCTTGCGCCGCGGAAGGTCCGGATTTATGCGCTTGCGCTCCGTAACTATGCCTGGCCGGACGTTGAGTTTGAGATGCGATGTGGACGCGGGACCTATGTCCGCTCCTTGATTCGCGATGTCGGAGTCCGACTTGGTTGCGGCGGCTGCCTGACTACCCTCGAACGAACGTCGATCGGACCCTTCCACGTTGACAATGCCGTCACTGTGGATGATCTCCCGAACCCGACTCTCCGTGATAAATCTTTTATCGAGATAGAGTTAGCAAAAACGCTGCTGGATGCGGCCAAACCGCCGGCCAATTAAGGGGCCGATACACCCGCTGGTTGCGTTGCATTGCCCTGTGGTTCCCGATACCTTTGTCAAACGTAAATACGAGTCACCCGAGACTGGGTTTCTTGAAACATTTGGCGGGAGTGTCGTTCGTTTCTCCCGCGCTGGGCCGTTTTGAAAAGCTGCGGATGACCGGGCGTCGTCGCGATCGGCGCGCCGAAAACGAACCTTAACACAACCTTGACAAAAATCGGACAAAGCTGCAACGAGCCTGTATTACGTTGCATGTGAATCGGTACAGACACCGAATGACGATGAGGCGCGAGCCTCACAATTCCAATCTCAGGAGAGGCGAAGAATGCAAAGAAGATTTTGGACAGCGATCGGTACAGCCTTGCTGTGTAGCACAGTTGCGACAGCCGAGTTGCCCGTGCAGCCCGGCGACATCGCATTTGGATTGAACACGGGAACCGCAAGTCTGACGGCAGAGCAGGTCCGCAATGCCGGGCTCGCCGGCACCTGGTCCCAGCTCGGTTTTCTTCAATCCATGGAGTTCGACAACGCCGGCGGAACGCTTCATGCGAACGACGGCAACCTGCTCGCGCTCAATTTCGGCACGACGGGTACCGGCGGCTCGCTCGCCCAGTTGTCGACCGACGGCAGCAACATGGCTACGACCCTGCTGGCATTCGACGGAACCGGCGGACGCCCGCTGTCGCGCGTCGGCGGACTCAGCATCAGCCCGGACAATACACGTATCGCAATCTGGGGTTATGACACGGCGAGCGTCATCGTTCTGAACTACAACGCCGGTGCCGCGATTGGCTCGGGCACAGGCGCAAGTGCCACGTTCGCATTTCAGACGGCGATTCCGAATGCCCCGACCGGCCAGACGCACTCCACCTGCTGGCTCGACGCCAATACGGTCATGGCCTATGTCGCCAATACGGGTGCCGCTGGCAGTTCGCACATTTACACCGTGAATGTCGGAACGCAAGCCGCGACGCTGCGTGCGACGATCCCGGTCAACGGCACCGGCAGCCTGTTCACGGATTTGGACTTTAATCCCGCCGTTTCGTCGCTGGTGTTCTGCACGTCCAGCCGTTTTTCCGGCACGTCGCTGAATCAGCTTTCGGTCGTCAATCCGGCAACCTGGACCTTGATCGACAGCGTGAGCTACAACAACAGCTCCGATACCTTCCGCGAGTGCGCTCTTCACCCGGACATGCGGCTCTACGTTTCGACGTTCGGCTCTGACGTCAACGCCCTGCTGCTCGACGCGAACGCGGACATGGTTGTCGACGCGACGGACATTCCGCTTATTGCCGATGACTCTTCGCTCACCGTTTACACCAGCACGCAGTTCTCCTCCTTCAACGGGATGGACATCGCGTTTGGCACGCCGGCAGAGACCGGCGCTTGCTGCGCAATGAACATGAGCTGCACGGAGTTGAACGAGACTGATTGCTTCAACAGCGGCGGCGAATATCGCGGCGACGGCACGATGTGCGCGACGATGGATATCTGTGCCCCGCTCACCGGCGCTTGCTGCATTGTCGGGACGGGCTGTCTCGATGCAACGCTGGAAGACGATTGCACAAATATGGGTGGCGACTATCAGGGCGACAATACCGTGTGCGGACCGAACACCTGCTTCCTGCCGCCGCTGCCGGTTCTCCCCGGCGACGTCGCGCTGGGCCTGAGCAATCAGGCGGAATTCGAAACCACCGCGCACATCCGCGACGGCAATCGCATCTCGCGCTGGACGGTCCTGCCGTTCCTGCAGTCGATGGAATTCGATAATTACAACGGTCAATTGCACAATGCACAGGGCAACCTGATCGCACTGAACTTCGGTACGTCATGCGTTGATCCCATTGATCCGACGATGGGCGGAACGATCAATGTGTTGTCGACCGACGGGACGAATATGGGCGAAGAGATTTATCGCTTCAATCCGATGACCGGCGGCGTTGCCTGCACGCGAATCAATGGTGCCGGCGTCAGCACCGACAATGCCTACCTTTCCGTCACCGGATTTGATGACGGGAATCTGTACGTGCTGGAATATAACGAAGGTCCGAACCCCGGTACCGGTTTGGGCGCAACAGTCGGTGCGGTGATTTCGGAACCGACCGGTTTTGCGAACATGACGATGGGAACGACCTGGCTGGATGCGAACACTGTCATGTTCGTTACGCCGGATCCGTTCGGCGATCCGTTTGCGGCGGCATTGCAGGTATTCGATTTTGATGGTGCGAATCTGACGCTGCTGGCGCAAGTTCCGGCAAGCTTCACCTCCGGTATCAGCAGCACGCCGGCGACGGACGTCGATTACAACCCGGATGTATCACCTTATATCTACTGCTCTGTAGGTTCGTTCAGCGGCGGCGTCACGACGAACTTCGTTTTCGTCATTGATCCGACCAACCCGAATCCCGCGATGTGGACCACGATTAAAGTGATCAACCTCAGCACGAACCTGCAGACCGCGCGCGAAATCGCGTTGACGCCGGACGGCAGCCTGCTGATCAGCGAATTCGCACAAGGCGGCACGCCGCAGCTTTATATCGATGAGCTCGTTCTCGATATGAACGGCGACGGCATGGTCACACTCGCAGAAACCAACGCGTTGATGAACAACTCGACGGTCGACTATTACAGCCTCAACGGCGGTGTCGGCTCGTCCTTCAACGGTCTCGACGTTGCCCACGGCCAGTCCGGTCCGGTCTGCGGTACCTGCGCCGACTCGAACTGCGACGGTTCGGTCACCGTCAGCGACATCGGTTTCTTCGTGACGGCTGTGGCGCAAGGTGTGGCAGCGTGGAATGCAGCGTTCCCCGGCGGCATGGCCCCGTGCGACTACACCTGTGCCAACGACACCAACGGCGACAACAATGTCACCGTCGGCGACATCGGCTTCTTCGTCGGTGCCGTAACGGGTATGTCGTGTAATTAGTCGGTCATCAAAGCCCGGTATGACATGAAGCGGGCTTGAACGCGAATGAACAGGAGTCGGCCGTTTTGTGGCCGACTCTTTTTTTGTGCGTGTACAAAAGTCGTAATTCGCCGAGTTTCCTCTTTCATGATGCGAGGAGGCGGGCACCCTCGCGCCGAGACGGGCCGGCTCTGAGCGCGGGTGCCCCACCCTTCGGCGCGCCTACCGGAGTGCGATCACCGGTTGCTCAAAACACGGCGATGGGCGGGGGACAATGCCTGTCCAATACGCTGTTCAATCGCACGCACACGGTTACACTATCAGCTATTGCTTCGCGCCATCTGTGCGGAGATTCTTGCGACGTATCTTCACTTAGTTTGGAACGCTCATCATGCGCATTGCACTCGTCAGTCCTGTTTCTCGTCGTTCGCAGGGTTATCACACCGTCGGCACGTACATCCCGCAACTCGGACTGCAGGTGCTGGCTCAACTTGTGCCGAAGCCGCACGAAGTCGACATCATCGACGAAATCTTCGGCCCGGAAGCAACGGACAAACTGATCAAGCCGGACCGTTACGGACTGGTCGGCCTCACCGCGTACACCAGCGGCTCGACCCGCGCGTACGAAATCGCCGCCAAGTGTCGCGCGATGGGCATCCCGACGATTATGGGCGGCCCACATGCCTCCGCCTGCCCCGACGAA
>JBFWWY010000134.1:0-7863 GCA_050245935.1 Phycisphaerae bacterium
TGTGCGTCGTCCGGGACAAACAACTCGCGGGGAATCGAACGCATGGCATCGAGGACGCGCGGATCGAGAACGCCGCGTTGCATAAGCTGGGTTTGCACCATCGCGCGCCGCTGCTGCATCTGGTCGGGATTTCGCTTGAACACCATGACTGAATTCTAGCCGGAAATTGGCGGGGAGCGCGTGATTCCGATTGGCTCGCGAGGTCGCGGCGCGCTATAATTCGAGGTTTACAACTAGGCATGAGCGCGCAAACGATCGAAACCGCTTTGTCGCGCTCCTGCGCAGAACAATTCGGAAACGGCCCCCATGAACAACCTTTCGGCCGATGTGCCGTCGGTTCCCGCTGAGCAGAACGGTAAGCCAATCGAAAGCAAGTCTCGCGTCGTCGTACGCTTCGCGGGCGATTCCGGCGACGGCATGCAGATCGTCGGCGGACAATTCACGAATACCTCCGCGGTGTTCGGCAACGACATCAGCACCTTGCCGGACTTCCCCGCGGAGATTCGCGCGCCGGCCGGGACTCGCGCCGGCGTCTCCGGGTTTCAGGTGAATTTCAGCAGTCATGACATCTTCACGCCCGGCGATGAGCTGGACGCACTCATCGCGATGAACCCCGCGGCGCTGGTGCAGAACATCGACGATCTTCGCACCGGCGGCGTCCTGATCGTCAATCGCGACGACTTCACCAAAACCGGCTTTTCGAAAGCGCGACTGGAGAACGATCCGCTGCTCTCGCCGCGCTACGAGAACTACCGCGTGCATCAGATTCCGATTACGGAGCAGACGAAGGAAGCCGTCGCGTCGCTGAATCTGTCCGCGAAGGAAGCCGAGCGCTGCAAAAACTTTTATGCCCTCGGCTTGGTGTACTGGCTCTTCGATCGTCCTGTCGAAACGACGCTCAACTGGATTCAGCGGAAGTGGGCCAAAGCGCCCGAACTTGCGGAAGCGAACACAACCGCGCTGCGTGCCGGCTACAACCTCGGCGAGACCGCGGAGATTTTCCCTGTCCGCTATCGTGTGGTGCCGGCCAAGCTCGCGCCGGGAAAGTATCGCAATCTCACCGGCAATCAGGCGCTCGCGATGGGCATGATCGCCGCATCGCGCCAGGCGAAAAAGCCGCTCTTTTACGGCAGTTATCCGATTACCCCTGCCAGCGACGTGCTTCACGAACTTGCGCGGCAGAAGCACTTCGATGTCCGCACGTTTCAGGCCGAAGACGAAATCGCCGCCGTCTGTTCGGCGATCGGCGCATCGTACGCCGGGGCGCTTGCCGCGACCGGATCGAGCGGTCCGGGCATCGCGCTGAAACAGGAAGCGATCGGCCTTGCGGTCATGACCGAATTGCCGCTGGTGATTCTCGATGTTCAACGCGCCGGCCCCAGCACGGGCATGCCCACGAAAACCGAGCAGTCTGATTTGCTGCAGGCCGTCACCGGTCGCAACGGCGATTGTCCCGCTGCGGTGATCGCGCCGCAATCGCCGGCGGATTGTTTCAACGCGGCGCTGGAGGCGTTTCGAATCGCGACGAAGTTCATGACGCCGGTGTTTTTGCTTTCAGATGGTTATATTGCGAATGGTGCCGAGCCGTGGCCGATCCCGCGGGAAGCGGATTTGCCCAAGCTCGAGATCAAACACGCAACGGACCCCGCGACGTTCAAGCCGTACACGCGCAACGACATCGGCGTGCGCCCGTGGGCGATTCCCGGCACCCCGGACCTTCGCCATCGCATCGGCGGGATCGAAAAATCGAATGGCAGCGGCGAGATCAGCTACGACCCGGCGAATCACGCGAAGATGACTGCGCTCCGCGCGCAGAAAATCGCGAACATCGCAAACGATATCGCCGAGCAGCCGATGCCCGGCGGCACAACCGGAGACATGCTCGTGATCTCGTGGGGCGGCACGCACGGTGCGATCCATTCTGGCGTCGCGCGCGTGCGCGAAGCGGGGCATGCGATCGCGCATATGCATCTGCGCTGGCTCAACCCGCTGCCGCGCAACGTCAAAGACATCATCGCGAGCTTTGACAAGATTCTGGTGTGCGAGTTGAACAGCGGTCAGTTGCGCCTTCTGCTGCAGGGCCTGTTCGGCAAGCCGATGCGCTCCTTCACGAAAGTGCAGGGCAAGCCGTTCACCGTCGGCGAAGTCGAAGAAGCAATCCTGAAGGAACTCGAATAGGTCAGAAGGAACTGGAACAGGCAAAAAGGGAGCGCCAGGCCCCCGCCGAGCCGCGCGAGCGAATAATGGGAGACCGAGGCTCCCGCCGAGCCAGATTCGATTTGTGACGTAAGAATCGTGTGATCGATAATTGGGAGGGCGAGGCTCCTGCCGAGCCGTTGCGAGAAGACAGCAATGCAAAAGGAAATGTCGTTTAAACCAAATAAACCCAAACCTTCCCGTCTTAACGTTCGCGCGAAACCTGCGTCCGGCATCTTGGAAATTGTGGGCAAGCCAACGATCGTACTGGTGACAGTCTGCACAAAAAATCGAAAGCGCGTCTTACATCATGACGGCGTCCACGGCACCCTTGTTTCTATTTGGCGACAATGCAATTCCTGGCGGGTGGGTCGTTATGTAATCATGCCGGACCATATTCACCTTTTTGTCGCGCCCACCGAGCAGTCGGTGCCATTCGAGAACTGGGTACGTTATTGGAAATCGCGGTTTACAAAAACCTACCGTTCAACATGGCGTTGGCAATCGGGGCACTGGGACACACGTATTCGATCGCGCGAGCACTATATCGATCGCTGCGACTATGTCTTTTTGAATCCTGTCCGACATGAACTGGTCCGGAAGGCAGAAGAATGGGAATTTCGGGGCGAGGTGTATCCCATTGATTGGTGAATGCGTGACCCCGCAACGGCTCGGCGGGAGCCTCGCCCTCCCGTTCAGGCGTTTCGGGGTACTTGAGTGTGAAACCAAGCTAGAATCTTCGAGTAAAACAAATGACAGCATTACCCACTCTCAAAGCCAAAGACTACAAGAGCGAATCCGACGTGCGCTGGTGCCCGGGTTGCGGGGACTACTCGATTCTCGCGCAGATGCAGAAGATCATGGCCGATCTCGGCACCGACCGTGACAAGACGGTCTTTGTCTCCGGCATCGGCTGCTCCAGCCGTTTTCCGTATTACATGGACACCTACGGATTTCACAGCATCCACGGCCGCGCGCCGGCGATCGCTACCGGCGTGAAATGCGCCAACCCCGAACTCGACGTCTGGATGATCACCGGCGACGGCGACGGCTTTTCCATCGGCGGCAACCACATGCTGCACATTCTCCGCCGCAACATGGATATCAAGATCATCCTGTTCAACAACCGCATCTACGGACTGACGAAAGGGCAGTACTCGCCGACCAGCGAGCAGGGCAAGCTGACGAAGTCGACGCCGTTCGGTTCGCTCGATGCGCCGCTGTCGCCGATTGCGATTGCCGCCAGCGCCGGCGCGACGTTCATCGCGCGCACGGTCGACGTCGACATCAAACACCTGCAGGCAACGCTGAGCCGCGCCGCGAATCACAAAGGCACGGCGTTCGTCGAGGTCTATCAGGATTGCAATGTCTACAACCACAAGGCGTTCTCGTACGCCACCGATCGGGAAGCGAAGCAGGACCATGTGCTCTACCTCGAACACGGTAAGCCGATGCGATTCGGCGCCGATGATGCCAAAGGCATCCGCATCGGCGGCGACCTCACGCCGGAGGTTGTCGAAGTCGGCAACGGCGTATCGCCGGACGATCTGTTGATCCACGACGAAGCGCGATCAGACCCGACGCTGGCGTTTCTGCTCGCGCAACTGCGCCACCCGAGTTTCCCTGAGCCGATGGGCGTCTTCCGCGCCGTCGACGCCCCGCGCTACAACGAACAGCTTATCACCCAGATCGACCGCGCCCGCGAAGTCCTCGGCGAACCGTCGCTGGAGAAGTTGTTCAATGCGGGGGATACGTGGGAAGTGAAATAAACGATCATAGCCGTCCCGAAAAAGTCGGGATGAGGAAGCGGTACGACGCGCGGCAGAAATGTCGCGCTAGATTAAATCGTAGGGTGGGCCATGCCCACCATTATCCAAAGCCACCTAGAAATCGTTGGCTTAACGTACTTATACAAGTCATCCTGCATTCGAAATTTAATTGATGCAATCAGGCCGTGATCCAACCCGCCGCAATCGGAATATCGGCACCCGGAAGCGAGGATTGGGAAACAACAATCGGTTGACGATTCCAAATGCCTGGGACGCAGGGCGTTCGTTTTTTCAACGACTGAAGAATCCTATCGTTGTGGAGCGGACCGTTTGGTCCCGACCGTTTCGTTTTATGATTGAGCCGGTATCGCGCGGCTGCGTCCATGCCTGCACAATCGACGATATCGTTCGATTGCTGGAGCTGATGCCGGGCGAGGATTCGCGCGGATTTGCGCAATGCGTCCTGCGTCAGCCGACGCGAAAGCAAGAAATCTTACGGCCGTGCTGGGGTCGCTTGTTGTATTGGGCCGACGGTGAAGTCGATCGTGGACCGACGATATTTCTCGAAGCTCAAAGTCCGTCACGCGTTTTGCGCTGGGAGACATCGCTCGACCCCGACGAGGCACTTGAACTTGAACGACTGCGGGTCGACGGGCATAGCATCGATCAGACGAAGCGCGAGTGGGTGATTTCGTCAACGATCGAATCAATCCGCGCAACGCAGTTGTATCGAACAATTCCCCACGAAATGGGGCACTATGTTCAATTTCAGCGCGCCCAAGAATTCGTGAAATCACATGCTGAACGCGAACGATTCGCCCATCAATACGCTGACAAAATTCGCAAGATGCTGATAAATCGCGGACGAATCCCGTTCCCACGGCAATTGGGAAAGCTGGAAACGGGATTTGAAGGTCTGCCCAAGGAGTGGTTTGGACTGTAAGCCAGCGGTTTGGGCGGGTGGCACGGCCAACGGTACTCCGTTGTCCGTGTTGCAATGACGCGCGTTCCTGAGGTTTACACGGTCAAGCTGAGTCCAGCTTGACCGTGCCAACCAAAATTCAAATGCGACTCCGCTCGCCGATCCAGTCTACATGCTACGAAGCCGTGTCATCATCCGACGAATCATCGTCATTCGCATCCTCCGAATCATCGGAATCGTCGCTGCCTTCATCATTCATGTGCGCATCGCGAATCCGGACGGGTGGCACGGTCAACGGTACTCCGTTGTCCGTGTTGCAATGACGCGCGTTCCTGAGGTTAACACGGTCAAGCTGAGTACAGCTTGACCGTGCCACCCAACCGCTTTACGCGCCGGTCAACAATTGTACAAACGCGCCAATATCGCCGACCGTCACTGCGCCGTCATCATTGATGTCGCCGTTATGGATATCGCAATCGGGGAATAGCGTCGCGTAGCCTGCCGGGTCGGTCAGTGCGGCGACAAACGGACCGATGTCGCTGACCGAGATGATGCCGTCACAATTCATATCACCCGTTACAGTCACGTCAGCGACGGCTGTCAAAACGATATCGTTGCCATCCCCGCCGAGGTAGCTGATCGAGAAGGTCTGACCGTCGGCGGTAAGCTCCGCGCCTTCATTCAGACCCTCAAACTCACCGGTGCGTGTCCCGGCGATGTTCAGAATCTCAAACGTATCGCCGCCAGTTGGTGCGAATCCTCCCAGAAGCGTCACAACGAGCGTGCCGCCCAGCTCCGCGTTGCCAGCGATTTGCAGCAAATCAAATTGTCTGGGAGTTTTCGCAGCGATTTCAACCTCAATTGTTCCTCCGGTGCCTTGCACGAGCGAACCGATGCTCAGTGTGCCTGCGGAGTTACCCGGCGCGATCGTTCCGTCACTATTGCTGAGAAGGCCGCTGCCGGCGCTGCCTGTACCGGCCAGTCGCCCGCCTGCATTGAGTTGAACGTCGATGTTCACAAGGTCAGCCGTGTCGCTGAGCATGAGTGTGGCATTGGAGATGTCAAGACTGCCCGGTTGTGGAGTGGTGGGCGCATCCGTTACGTGCAGCGTCCCTGGACCGCTGAGGAGGCCGGTTCCGTCGAACACTCTTACACTCGTGACGGTCTGGCTGGTTTCCGCCAGCAACAGCTCGGCAGTACCGCCGTTTCCTGCTCGAAAGGAAAGCCTGGTTGTCGACGGCAGGACATGATCCGTCTGCGTCTCGAGGCGTGCGACGGACCCGACGCTGCCTGGTACGTTGGTGCGGCCGATGAACGTATTGCCATTGTAGGTCTTTGCTGCACCAGCGAGCATGACCAACCCTGCACCATTGACGATGACCAAGTTGCCGTCGCCGGTGACCGGTCCGGTGATGAGTAAGTTATCGCTTGCGTTGCGCGCGCTGACGCGACCATCCCCTGCAACAATGTGAAGTGGATTGATGTCGCCGAGAGTCAAGGGTTCTGCGTCCCCGTCAATCGACTGGAGCGTCCCTTGACGAAGCGTAACCGGACCAGCACCGAGTCCCAAATCACTGACCCGAAGAACGCCGGCATTGACGTTTGTGCCACCGACATGCGTATTATCGCCGCGAAGCAAGGTGACACCCTGTCCGGTCTTATTGACGGTTACATCTCCGACGAACAGAATCGACTGACTGCTTGAATTGATTGGTTCGTACGTGTCGTCATGATTGAAATTGACAGCGCCACTTCCTCTTATCTCAACACAATCAAACAGTATCGAGCTTGTGGGAGAGCCTTCGCCGGGCGCGGCCCCGATGTTCAACTCGCCGTTTGCACCCACTGTCAGATGACCGGTGCCATTCTTGACCGTGAACCTGCCACGATCGGCAACAGTGAGCGTGCCGTTCCCGATATTCAACCCCGGTTGATTGTTAATGATGCAATCCCAGTGGGACCCGTTGCCTGTAATCATCACATGCCCTTGGCCACCGATCTGGGAGAAAGTGTTGGTGGTCACCAGTCCGCCGTCTTGGATGAGCATGTCCCCCTCTGCGCCGTTGTCCAGTGCGATGTTTAGGATACTCGAGGTGAATTGGCTGCCGGTGCCGGAAACCAGCAATTCACCTGCTGCGTCACCACCTTCGCTACCGATTGACGCACCACCGGTCGTGACAGCGCCACCATTTGTAATTGCCAGAGTGCCTTCGCCTTCATCCCCAATGTAGAGATTGTTGCCAGCATTCAGGATGCTGCCAACGCCGTCGACCGTGATTTCTCCTCTTCCCGTTTCCTTAAATGCGATGCTCGTAAGGAGTGCATCAACTCTGCCGGCGGCGCTGATGTTTAATTCACCTTCGCCGCTCACGCCGACAAACAGTCCGCTTGTTGTCAATCTGCTTGCGAGAACAGAAATGGTTCCCGAGGGACTGGTTGGGCCGCCGACGGTACCGCCAAGCGAGACGCCTGATGCGGCGGTTAGAACGCCGCCCGGAAAAATCCCCAGAAACGCAGAGGAATTTTCGGCGAGATTTAAGAGGTCGACGCTCGCCGGCGCTGAGATGATGGGGAAGTTAGCGGATCCATCAACATACGCGACCGCGAAAGGACCACTAGGTGGCGGAGGCGGGGTATCGACACCGGTCAACATCATCCAATTTCCCGGATTATGCCAGTTGGTGTCGACAATTCCGGTCCAGGCATACTGGAAGCCCTGCGCGGACGCGGACATTGTGCCTAGCGCCACACAAGTAACCCCGATAAAAAAAATTGCGAACGAAAGGCGACGATGGATAAAAATTGGAGAACCGTACACGGAAGACTCCTCTCGATGGAAAAACCAGCGGAAATCAGGCAGAAAACGGAAGAAATCGCCACTTTTGGGACGAATTTCTATTACTCTATTCTGCTGAAGGCGTGAAAACAGTGGATATGCGTCTCAAACTTTCCCCAACCCATTTGCCGCCGGGTGAA
>JBFWWY010000135.1:0-7814 GCA_050245935.1 Phycisphaerae bacterium
GTCGCCGTCGTTGCCGTCGACCGGAGTCGTGGTGACGTAGATGACCTTGTTCTCCTTGTACTTGCCGCGGAGCATGTCCTCGCTGATCGGGTCTTCGATCTTGTTCGAGATCGTGCGACGCAGCGGTCGCGCGCCGAATTTTTCATCGGTACCCTGATCGATCAGCAGTTCGCGGGCCGCCGGCGACAATTGCAGCGTCAGGCCGTGCTCGGTCAGACGATTCTGCAGCTTCGCGAGCTCGAGATCCACGATGAGCGAGAGGTCCTTCTTCACCAGCTTGTGGAAGACGACGATTTCGTCGAGTCGGTTGATGAATTCCGGGCGGAAGGCGAGTTCGAGCTCACCTTGCAGCATTTCCTTCATTTTGTCATACGAGACAATTTCGTCGCGCTTCATGAAGCCGAACGGATCCTGGCTCATGATGCGATCGGCACCGACGTTGCTGGTCATGATCAGAATCGTGTTCCGGAAGTCGACGTGCCGGCCGAACGAATCGGTGAGGCGGCCTTCTTCCATGATCTGCAGCAACATATTGAACACGTCCGGGTGTGCTTTCTCGATTTCGTCGAGCAGCACGACCGAATACGGACGGCGACGCACGCGCTCCGTGAGCTGGCCGCCTTCCTCGTAACCGACGTAGCCCGGAGGCGCGCCGATCAATCGGCTGACGTTGTGCTTTTCCATGTATTCGGACATGTCCATCGTGATCAACGCGTCGGCGTCGCCAAACATGAACTCGGCGAGGGTCTTGGCGAGCAGTGTTTTGCCGACGCCGGACGGTCCGAGGAAGATGAACGAACCCATCGGGCGGTTCGGGTCTTTCAGACCGCTGCGTGAGCGGCGGACGCTGCGGGCGATGGCGCTGATTGCCTCGTGCTGGCTGATGACGCGCTTGTGCAACTCGTCTTCGATGCCCAGCAGGCGTTCGGCTTCTTCTTTTTCGAGGCGCGTGAGCGGAATGCCGGTCATTTTGCTGATGACTTCGGCGACGACGTTTTCATCGACGACGCCTTCGACTTCCTTGCTCTTGTCCTTCCATTCGCGCTGGACTTCTTCTTTCTTGAGCTTCAGCGTTTCGGCCTTGTCGCGCAGTTCGGCCGCCCGCTCGTAGTCGGCGTTCTTCACGGCTTCGTCTTTTTCGGCAGCGAGACGCTCCATTTCGCGCTCAAGTTCGGCGAGATCCGGCGGAACGGTCATGCTTTTGATGCGAATCACCGCGCCGGCTTCGTCGATGATGTCGATCGCCTTGTCGGGCAGCACGCGGCCGGTGATGTAGCGGTGCGACAGCTCCGTCGCGGAGGACAGGGCGTCGTCGGTGATCTGCACGCGGTGGTGCGCTTCGTAGCGATCGCGCAGGCCCTTGAGGATTTCGAGGGTGTGCTCGGTCGTCGGCTCGTTGACGGTGATCGCCTGGAAACGTCGCGCGAGCGCCGCGTCTTTTTCGATGTATTTGCGGTACTCGTCAAACGTCGTCGCGCCGATGCACTGAATTTCGCCGCGCGAGAGTGCGGGTTTGAGCACGTTCGACGCATCGATCGCGCCCTCGGCACCGCCAGCCCCGACGAGCGTGTGCAATTCGTCAATAAAGAGGATGACGTTGCGCGCTTTCCGCACTTCGTTCATCACCGCTTTGATGCGTTCTTCAAACTGGCCGCGATACTTCGTGCCCGCGACCATCATCGCGAGATCGAGGACGACGATGCGGCGTTCATGCAGGATTTCGGGTACCTGGTGGTTGATGATCTTCTGCGCGAGGCCTTCGACGATTGCAGTCTTGCCGACACCGGCTTCGCCGAGAAGAACGGGGTTGTTCTTCATGCGGCGGCAGAGGACAGTGATGACGCGTTCGATTTCGTTGGCGCGGCCGATGACCGGGTCGAGCTTGCCTTCGCGGGCAAGTTCGGTGAGATCGCGGCCGAACGAATCGAGCGCCGGCGTGCGGCTCTTGCCGCCTTTTTTGCCGGTGCCTTCGGTCGGTCCGGAGATCGCGGGCGCTTCTTCAGACTCAACACCCGCGCCGAGGAGGTTGAGCACCTCTTCGCGGACGTCTTCGAGCCGCAGACCGAGATTCATCAGCACCTGCGCGGCGACGCCGTCCTGTTCGCGGAGCAGGCCGAGCAGCAGGTGTTCGGTGCCGACATAGTTATGATTGAGGTTTCGTGCTTCTTCGATCGCGTATTCGATGACGCGCTTGGCGCGCGGCGTCTGCGGGAGCTTGCCCATCGTGACCATTTCAGGTCCGCTTTTGACGAGCTTTTCGACTTCCAGGCGAACTTTGCGCAAGTCCACCCCGAGGTTCTTCAGCACGTTTGCGCCGACGCCGGAACCTTCTTTGACGAGCCCGAGCAAAATATGCTCGGTGCCGATGTATTCGTGATTAAAGCGCTGTGCCTCTTGGTTCGCGAGGGCCATAACCTTGCGGGCACGGTCGGTAAACCGTTCAAACATCCGTTCCTAACTCCTTTCGGTTGAACAGCTTCCGAAAAAACATCCGGCGGGAAGGCCGAAAAAGTTTGTTTCAGAATCCGCCCACGCCGGATTCTAGTCCGCGCTGTCGGCAACAACAAGCAAACGGGCCTGATGCCCCATCGATACCCCTCTTATCGTCTCGGGAGGCGGGGTAATCAAACGGGTATATTGAACGAACGGGGATGACGATGTTGAGAACCGTCTCGACACTCGATCTTTTGACAAAGACGATTGACCTTTCAACAGCATAAATTCGAGGCATCAAACGGATCTTAAGCCCGCAGAGCGTCTAAAAATCCGATATACTTTTTCTACAATTGACGAGGTACCTCATGTCGTTGCCTCAACACCTTTCATTTCTTTGGAGGATGCTTTAATGATTGCATCGATTCGCTCCCAACTCATGTTTGTCGCTCTTAATCGCGAGAGAATTCGCGGAGTCGCGGCATTGTCTGTCTCTCTCATCTTATCGCAAGCCGCGCTTGCGGAAGGAGCAAAACAAAAAAGCGTCGAAAAGAATGTTGCGCTTAAAGTCAAGGTCTCAGATGTTTTCAGCCAACGATTCACGTTCATAGATTTTTCTGTCACCGAAAAGCAAGACGGCACAAACGAGTTCATCGGCACTGGTAAGATTGACAATTTTGGAGGCGAGTCCATCGTCGGTGATCTTAAAGTAAAGTTTACGCTGCCCACTTCTGATACCGATCTAAAATTTCAAACCGACGACGATATGGCGATTTGGCCGGAAGAATCCACCGGAATCGAATTCATTTCTACATACCGCAGCGAGATCATGAATTCTGTTCGTGGCGTGGTGCATTTTAAGAGTCAAGACACGATCATTTCGTTTGAATTACCTACAACCGCAACGGAGTCAAAAAGCCAAGCTGCCTTTGGCGCGCTCATAAAGCTTTCTCGATTGATTGCTCCTGGCGCCGTCCTTCGAGGCGGAGCCCTTTTGAACGATCAGTGTGATCCGACTTTCAACGAATGTGTTACCTCAGCAAATTCGGCTTGCTGGCCGTTGTCGGCTGAAGTCGAATACGAATGTGATCCTTCAACGGGCTTTGTTCACTGTTCGTGGACGTGCGTTGTAAACTAATTCAAAAGCGAAATCGTTCTTGATTATCAAACACGGCAGGGAGCTTCATGCTCTGCCTTGTTTGTATTCAGCCCGTTCGGCTTTGCCGGATTTATCTTGGCCTTATTCTTAAAGATTCAGGTTGTCAGCAATTTCACTCTTATAGATGCGATGTTTGTCGAGCATGCGCAGGCGGCGCCAGGCTTCGCGGGCCGTTTCGGGGGATTCGGTGTGGATCGCGAGTTGTGCGAGGCGATACGCGACATGGAGGTCGGCGGGGTTCTCGCGCTGCAGATCGAGCAGGAGTTCCTTGGCGCGGGGGAAGTCTTCGGCGTCGAGGGCGCGGTGTGCCTCGATCATCTCTGCTCGACGGCGCGCGATCCGCGTTTCGTCCCGTGCCTCGCGCGCGGCGCGGGACATGCGAATTTGCGCAGCGATGTAGAGGCCGATCGTGAGGCCGATGGTGAGCAGCGCGAGGGTGCGCGGGGTGCGATGTGGGGCGATGAGGTTGCCGTCGATCGCGAGCGCCGCGGCGGCGACGAAGAGCAGGCCGGTCGTGAGGCCGGCGAGCACGCGACCCGAGAGGATCAATCCGCCGCCGGGGAGAAACAGATTGATGCGGGTATAGGTGCGGAGATTGGATTCGGTTTCGGGCATGGCTGGGGGCGGTGATTGTGTGGAATGCATCACAATCCAGTTCGCGTAAGTTTCCGGCGCAATCGCGGCGTTGGAAAACGGGTGGAACGAAGCGGCAAGGAAACTCTGGATGCTGGGTTCGTTTTCATCGCAGATTTTACTTTTTGCCTGCGCCGCATCGTTTCTTCATCCCGACCTTGTTGAGACGGCACTGATCGGGCCGGGACGGCCCGGCTCTGATGAAACGCGGATCATTGCCAATCGATTACGTCCCTTCATCTTGCGTATCGATTTCGAGCGGGGCGTGCATGTGGTCGGCGGCCGCCGGCTTGGACAACACGCGGTAGTAACAAAAACTCACCAAGATTGTGACGGCGGCGATCGACGTAATCATGAACACCCATCCGAGCGGCGTCATCGTCGCAATGTGCTCGACGGGTGCGGACGTCGTGCTCGGCACTGGCGTCATCAATTCAATCAGATTCATTCGTCGATGCTCCTATGCGACGCCGCGCGGCGATTTGTCTTTGGTTTCGGCTTGCCAGCGGGGTCCCGCGATGCTCACCAGAATCGTGAGGAAAATAATCAATGTGACAATCAGTGCCACCGCGCCGAGCGCGACGCCGCCCTTCATGATCTGCGCGACGTAACCCGGCAGATTGTTGATGCACCACATGATGAAAATCACGCCGAGGAACAGGGGCGACACGAACTTAATAATGAATTTGAAGATATTCGGAATGCGCATTTCCGCGCCGCGGTGCGCTTCGTCGAAGCCTTTGTCGACGCCGAACACCCAGCCGAACAGAATGACTTCGATCATCGCGAGCACGAAGATCAGCGCGGTGCCGACCCAGAAGTCGATGGTGTCGAGGAACAGTAGTCCTTTGCTGTAGTAAATCACAAAAAACGAGCCGATCGCACAAATCAATCCGAGAATCGCAACCGATGCGCGGCGGCCGATGTTGAGCCCCTCCTCGAGAAACGCGATGGCCGGCTGCAGCATGGATAGTGAGCTTGTGATGGCCGCGAGGAAGAGCATGAAGAACCAGAGGAAGCCGATGATGCGGCCGATCGGAAGGCCCGCGAAATCCGGCATGTACATGAAGACGGCGGGTAAAGTCGTGAACCCGAGGCCGAATGTTCCGCCGGCCGCCCCGGACGATGCGCCGGCGAGACCGAGGAAGATAAAAGCTGCGGGCAGCGTGATCAGGCCGCCGAGGCAGACTTCGAAGAACTCGTTGGTCGAGGCGGCGGTCAGACCGGAGAGGACGACGTCATCATCTTTCTTCAAGTAGCTGGCATAATTCACGATAATCCCGAAGCCGACGGAGAGGCTGAAGAACACCTGACCGCACGCGGCGAGCCAGACTTGCGGATCCTTGAGCGCGAACCACCACGGCTCCCCCGGTCCGGCCTTCGGGTTCCACATGAACGCGAGACCGTTCAGCAGATTCTGGTCCGGCTTTTCGGGATCAGGCGTGCCGAGCGTCAGCACGCGCGCCAGCACGACAAAGGCGCAGATCGTCATAATCGGCATCGCGTAGATGCAGAATTTCTCGATGCCCTTTGCGACGCCGCGATAAATGAGTACGAAGTTGAGCGTAAAGGTGATGAACCAAAATAAAACGGCAGTCTGAATGCCGCCGCCTTGTTTGGGCTTGGCCATCAGTCCATCGACATCGGAGCCGACGAAGTCGCTGAAGAATTTGCCGCTGGCCTTGGGAATGTCCCCACCGCCGGCGGCTGCGAGTTTTTCGGTAATTTCGCCGGTCAGGTACGACCATGCGTAGCCGAGGCACCACGCCTCCAAATAGACGTAGTACATATATACGCCGATCGGAATGAGCAAACCGAGCACGCCGGCGAAGCGCCAGAATTTGCTGCGGCCGAGGACGCCGAAGATTGCGGGACAGGAGTTGAAGCCGAAGCGCCCGCCGTAGCGGCCCATGGTCCACTCGGCCCATGCCATCGGAATCGCGATGAGGACGAGAGCCATGAAGTAGGGAATCATGAATGCGCCGCCGCCGTTCTGGGCGGCCTGGCCGGGGAAGCGGAGGAAGTTTCCGAGACCGACCGCGGAGCCCGCGACCGCGAGAATCACGCCGACGCGTGTCCCCCATTGTTCCTTCGGTTTGTCTGCCATGAAAGCGGGCTCCAGTCGTGAAACGCAACAGGGCGCGAGAGTTGAGATTGGTGGGAAAGTTTACTCGGCGCGCTTGGATGAATCAATGCGGGGAGGAATGCAACCACGGAGGCACGGAGGATACGGAGGAGAAGGAACGTAGAATAATTTTCCTTATCCACTCACGCCAAATGAAAACTTGACCCCACCCGAAAGTAAATCGGGGCGTAACGCGTTGAAATCGGGTCGAAATTCGCGATGCGATCGTCTTATAATGGCCGGTTGAACGCGGCATGCGTGCGAGCCGGAAAGACACGCGATGTTTGCGAGCAAAGTCAATTCGCCTTTGTTTTTGTGCGTCGCAGCACGTTCGTACCCTGTGCACTGCACGCGGTTTGCGCGTGGCATCCAACCGTCCGCGCTACGCGCCCCCACATCCATTTTTTCGGAGGTCGATCATGTACAACATCCGAAGCTTTCGTGTCCCAATCGTTCGACTGACACTCTTTTCTCTCGGCGCTTGGGCAAGCGGAGCCGCCGCACGACCGCTGGATGACGCACGCGCGATTCCGGAAACGAAGCTGGAAGCTACCGCGGCGACCGCCGGCGGGCCCGCGATCGTCATTCGCGAATGCGGCCGCATGCAGCCCGGTCCGCAAGGTTGCCTGCAGTTCATCACCGACGATTTTTCGTCGGCGTTTTTCATCAGCAACAACGGCGGCGTGCCCTTCGGGACGCGCGTATTTGTGACGGGCATCCTCAATCCGCAGTCGCAAATCTGCCCGCCGCTGACGGGACCGGGCATCGAGAACGCGATTGTCGGCCCTTGCGTGTCGGCGTGTGGAACGATCGTGCCCGGCATTCTCTGCAACCTCTTTGTCACCGACGACGGACAATCATACGTGTTGGAAAACGAAGGAACGTTTAACGTCGGTGATCGCGTGTGGGTACGCGGTCGGCGCGTGCCGCAGTTGCCGTGCGGCCCGGCTTTTTCGGGACCGGGCATCGCGGACAACGACATCTTCGAGTGTTACGAAGATTGTGCGACGCTGCAGATGGGGCCGCAAGGCTGCCCCGTTCTGGAAACTTCCAACGGTCCGGGGAACTTGTTGTTTGTTGAAAACATCGAGGCGTTTCAGATCGGCGATCGCGTCTGGGTGCAAGGCTGCCTGAATCCGGAGAGCACCCTTTGCCCCCCGCTGGTGGCACCGGGGGTTGAGGACAATGCAATCGGGCTGTGTTTTGAGGATTGCGGCACGATTGAAGAGTTACCCGGGTTCCCGTGTCCGGTGTTGCGCGTCGACGCGAACAACTTTGCGTTCCTGCAGAATCTCGGCGGCTTCAGCGTCGGCGATCGCGTCTGGGTGACGGGTTGCTTGTCGTTTTCGTCGCCGCTGTGCCCAGCGGATGCGATTCCGACGATCATCAACAACACGATCGGCGAATGCTTCCAGGATTGCGGCACGGTTGATTTTCTGCCCGGCGCGCCGTGTGCGGGCATTC
>JBFWWY010000136.1:0-7779 GCA_050245935.1 Phycisphaerae bacterium
TTCGCCGATGTGATGGCGGGGGAATTCGCTTTTTTCCAGCACGATCACATCACGACCGTGATCCGCGAGGATTGTCGCACACGTCGCGCCGGCGGGGCCGCCGCCGATGATCAGAACTTCCGTATGAATGGTGTTCATCATGTTTCCGGTCAGTTTCTCGCTATAGGCCGTTCGTAAATTTTTCGTTCAAGAGGCTGCTGTGCTCGTGGACGATCTGCCAAGTGTCGTCCTTTTCGGTCAAGACCAGAGTCATGCGTATCGACCTGACAAATTTTCTTCCGTCGTTCATTTCAACCCGGATATTGATGATACCGCCGAGCCACGCACCGTCGTCAAAAACTCTCTCCTGCGATGTCTCGACATCGAATTTCATGCTTTTCACGATCTTGCTGTCGCCTTCGATCGCTTTTCTGATCTCGGAAACGACGGCGTCACGGCCGATAAACGTCTGCCCCCGCGACCAGTAGCCGACGACGTCCTCATGAAACAATTCGTCGCGAACTGGTTTTGGATTCGGCAATTCGAGGAAGGAGAGGTATTCGTCCAAAGCGGCACGCGGCGGGTTGTCGGGGCCGTCAACCTTTGCGAGGGTCAAGCCGAGGCTGGCGAGTGCGGTTGAAAGGAGAACGAAGATCGCAATTTGTTTTTTCATATTGGTTCACTCCTTGTCACATAGTTCGCGATTGCGAGACGCTACCGAGGTCGTTGATTCTCTGAAATTGCGAGACTTGGCACCGCTTCCTTACGGGCGCGGCTCTGATCGGTTCTCAAATTCCCGGGGTCGGTCTTGCCTATTTACATTCTCACTTTTTCACGCCGCTACGCGCGGACAATCTCCAGCAACTCGATTGCAGGCTTTTCGTTGCAGTGGATCACGCCGACGCGACCGTAAACCGGTTCGTGCGGGGCGGCGTCGAGTTTGTGATGCGCGCGAAGGGAGACCGGCAGTTTGTAAAACCAGCGCGGCTCGACGCGGCGCAGCACATTGTGGCGGATCAGGATTTCGCCCAGCGGTCGGTCTTTGGCGAGAATCTCGTCGCGCGGGCCGGCTTCGAGCTGCGTCAGGTCGATGCGAACCACGCCGATCTCGACCGGCTTGTCGCTGCCGGGCACTGTCAGCAGGATTTCACGGGCATAGGCGTCCCCCTCGCGCTTCGTGTTGAGCACGCTTAATTCGACCGAGTTGCCGTGATATTCCGCCAATCGAACTGTCATGTGATCTTCGTGCACCAGCAGCCGATCGAATGGCGGCGGCACGTCGTGCGGCAGGACGGCTTCGACATCGCGCGCAACGAGCGTGTCGAACAATTCCGCGAGCGGCGCAAGGCCGACTTCGGCGTCGGCGAGGTATCGCGTGGGATCGGAAACCGAAATCATGTATAGCGCACTCCCTGAAACTGCGGCTCGAAAAAGCGGTGCAAGAGTTCGTCGACCATGAGCAGGCCGTTGCGCGTAAGCGTGACGGATTTGTCCGTGACTGTCGCGACGTTGGCGTCGGTCAGCGATTTGAGTTCGTCGTGGAATTCCGTGGTGACGTCGACGTCGAACTTCTCGCGGAAGTATCCGGTTTTCACGTGGCCGAGCTTCATTTGCAGGATAAACTCGCGAATCAGCGCCTGTTTGTGCGAAATCGGCAGGGCCCGCGAAATCGGCAATTCGCCGCGATTGACTGTGGGAATGTAATCGTCCCACTGGTCGAGGTTCTGGTAGTGGATGCCGCCGACGTGCGAGAAGCTGGCGACTCCCGTGCCGACCATGTCCGCACCGTGCCAGAGCGCGTCGCGATAGACGAATTTGGCGCGTTCGCTGGGCTTCAGCAGCGTGTAGCCGCTCGAAACGACGTAACCCGCAGCTTCAAACTGTTGGAACGCGTAGTCGACCCAGGCGCGCTTTTGCGCCCACGTCGCGACGAGCGTCGCGCCGCTTTCCTTCTGCTCTTTTGAGAATACCGCGTTGTGCGGCAGTTCCATCTGATAGATCGTGACGCTGTCGGGTTCGAACTTCAGCGCTTCGTCGACGGCGTATTTCCACTTGTCGTCGGTCTCGCCGACCATGCCGGCGATGAGGTCGATGTTGACCTGCGGGAAGCCGACTTCTTTGATCCACTCGTACGCGCGGTAGATTTCTTTCGACTTGTGCGCGCGACCGTTGGATTCGAGCAGCTCGTCATCGAAATGCTCGACGCCGAGGCTGAGCCGCGTGACGCCGATCTTCTTGATCGTTTCGAGTTTGCCTTTTTGCAGCGTGCCCGGTTCGCACTCGAAGGTGACTTCGCGGGCCGCGTCCCACCGCCAATGTTCATTGATGTTGTCGATGAGCTTCGTCAGTTGCTGGCTGCTGAGGAATGACGGCGTTCCGCCGCCGAAATAAACGAAGTCGAATTGACGGCCTTGCAGGCGCTCCATGCTTGCGTACAGCGCGACTTCGTTGGCGAGTGCGTCCATGTACGTGTCGACGTCGCTGGCGTTCTTGCCGGTATACACGCGGAAATAGCAGAACTTGCAGCGTTTGCGGCAGAAGGGGATGTGCATGTACAGGCCGAGGGGTGGAGGGGTGGAGGGGTGGAGTGATGCAGAAGGATTGGAGGATTGGAGGATTGAAGGATTGCGATCCGTCGCGTCCGTGCCTCCGGGCCGGACGTTCTCCGTAGCGTCCGTGCCCCCGTGCCGGACGTTTTCCGTCGCGGTCGTGCCTCCGTGCCGACCGTTTCGCCACGCTGGGCCGTCGTTGACCGGCGATCGCAGCATGTCCAATGTCGCCGGCACGTGATCGGCGGACCACGCGGAGAATGGCGGATAATTCGCGACGAAGTAGCTGCCGACTTCGGTTTTCGCGGGCTGGTTGGAGAGAATGTCGAGTTCCACGGTCACCTCGCGGGCTGGCGCTGCACGATTCAGCGGCGGTTCTTGGTCGGGTTCAATTCTATGAGTGTATCAAGTTGCGGACGCGGCGCGGGAAAAGCGGTCGTCAAAAGATGTCCGTCCGGATAATTGATGACTACGCGGTAAACGATCGAACTGTCAGTCCCCCACCCTCCGCCGCGAACCTGTCTTGCTGGCACTCTTTTCGATTGTTGGCGCGGCTGAAGGGCGGGGCACCCGCGCGGTTGAAGGTGTTCCCGTCGGGGTCTAGTATCCAGGTGGGCGCTGGGAGGAGGGCGTGAAGAACTTGGAGATTCGGGATCGCGACTGATGGAAGATGGTGGCGGCGTAATGCTCCGTCCCCCACCCTGCGCCGCGATTTCGTATGCGTGCAAACGTGCGAATTTCGGCGCGGCTGAAGGGCGGGGCACCCTGAAACTCGGGATCGAAGATTTGCGGCACGCTCTCGAAATCCGTAAGACTAGTTGTCATGGGAACGCTGCACGCATTATTTATTCTGCTTTGCCCGGCAATTACGGCGATTGCGTTGCTGTTTCGCGGCGCGCACGGCGAAGTTGCGTGGACCAGCAAGGTCGCATCGCTGCCGATCTGGGGCGGGATCATCGTAGGACTTGTCGGGCTGGCACTGATGAGTTGTTTGTGCCCGGAGGGAAACGGTGAGATCGTGCAATGGGCGGTGCCGATGTGCTGCCTGTTTGCTGTCTCGCTCGTGCGGGACAAAAAAATCCGAACTCCCGTCGCTGCATTACTTATTGTGGCGGGCTTTGCGTTGCCGCGCCAGTTTGAGAATCTCGCACACGGCTATTGGTATACCAGTGCGCCCCGATTCCAAGGCGCGCACCGAGTCTATCTGCGCTCTGAACTCAAGGCGTTGCAGCAAGAAGAAATCGCGCAGGAAGACAGCGAAGCATTGCTTCCCGCCGGCTGGATTGAGGACGTATTGCCGAAACGCGAATGGCACAAGATTATTTTCGAAGCGACACGGAAGGAATCGCACGCGGAATGGCATTCGTGGTTCACACGACTTCGTCGCTCAGAGCATATACCGATTGGCATCTGGTATCCCGGCGGGCCGTGGGCGGATGGGATCACGGGGCTGGAGATTCGGGATCGGCAATAATGGCCGAGGAAGTCGGCGCGAAACGCCGTGTCCCGCCCTTTTCAGCTTCTCTGCTGCGCCCCACTGTTGTGTTCATCATCGCGACGCATCGCCCTCCGATGGGCGAAATTCGCACCTGTTCGCTTTGTCTGTGAAGTACTTTCGACGACAATGTCGGCTCGTCCGAGTCAGCACTTATTCAAGCTATCGTGCGGAGGGAAGAAGATCATGCGAATCGCGCCAATGGTAGTGAACGCGACAGTCCTTTTGGTTTTGTCGCACGGTGGGTTTCTGTTGTACGCGGATGAGCCGCAGGGCATTTCGAGACTCGCGGGAAAGGTGACCGCTTATGACGTGGTGGCGCTCACGATGGAGGCCGAAGAAGATCGTCTGACGGTGCGGGTGCCGCTCGACGGTGCCATGCACGCGTTGGATCTGACGCGCCACTCGCTTCGTTCCAACGAATTCCGCGTCATGGTACCGGGGGCCGACGGCGGGTTCGACAATGTCGCGATACCCGCGGTGACCACCTACCGGGGCGTCATTGCCGACATGCCGGAAAAGGAGGTCGCAGCGTCGGTGATCGAAGGCAAGCTGCACGCCATGATATTCGACCCGATCGGCGACAGCCTGATCATCGAACCGCTCCATGTGCAAGAGGAAAACTCCAATGCCGATTTGTATGCCGCCTACGTCGCGCGCGATCTGATCGCGGGCGCTGCGCTTTGCGGCTCAGATGATCTTGCCGGGCAACAGGACGGTTCAACACGCTCCGATCCGGCCGGCGAGCTGCGAGGCGCACCGGGGCCGGTCGCCGGGCAAACGGATATCGCATTCGATGCGGACTATGAGTTTTATCAACACAACGGAAACTCCATTGCGGCAGTGGTTGCGGATATCGAGATGATTCTGAATCAGGTCGACATGGTGTATTCGACGCAGGTCGGCATCTGCTATCAGAACACGGGAGTGATCGTGCGCGACAATGCCGCCGACCCCTATACTTCGACCGTACCGAATACGCTGCTGTGCGAATTTGGCGACGAATGGAATGCGAACGTGAGCCTGCCGCGCGACGTGGCGCATCTGATGACGGGGAAAGAACTCGACGGCATTACGGTCGGCGTCGCCTGGAATGGTGTCGTATGTGCGGGCAATTTCACAAACTGCAACGGCGGCGGACTCGACTACGGCTTGTCCGAGTCAGACTACAACTATCCTGATATGACGCCGCTCGTCGGGCGCGTCGGCGTCACGAGTCATGAACTGGGTCACAACTGGAACGCGTGCCATTGCGATCAGTCATCGTGCACCGGCGGCCCCGGCGACGTGAACTGCGGGATTATGAATTCATTGCTGAACGGCTCCCTGCTCTTCAATTCACGGTCTGTCGCGGCGATTACGGCGCATCGCGATTCGCGGAACTGTCTCGACGTTTGTGCAACCGACGGCCTGCCTGGTGATATGAATTGCGATGGAACGGTATCGGTCAGTGACATTGGCGGATTTGTGCTGGCCTTGACCGATCCTTCCGGATATGCGGCACAGTATCCTGACTGTGACATTGAAAACGGTGATATCAATCAGGACAGCAGCGTCAGTGTTTCGGACATTGGGCCGTTTGTGGCTTTGCTTACCGGCGGCTGATTTCCGTTGAAAAGACCTCACGCCTCGCGGTATCGTTGACGGAACGCTGCCGCCAGGAGGTCGACGATGAAATTGAATCGTATTGTCATGCGCCGCTACAGCGTCATGGTCCTCTGCGTAGCCGTATGCCCGCTCGCTTCCGGTGAATTTCTGCCGATTGTCAATCCAGGTTTTGAAGAGACGAGCCGCCCGTTGGCAATCGGCGAGCAGACAAATGGGGCCGGCGCTTCCGGCATATCGGTCGGCACACGGTTTCCGTTTCAATTCGGACCGGTACTCTGGAGCGACCCGGTCGAAGTGCCCGGCTGGCGTACCCTCCTGCGACCTTTCGGCGATCCGGGCGCGATTCGCACCGGCGTGTTGCATCCGCCCGAAATCTCGCCGGGTGTGCCCTTCATCACCGGCCGGGAAGGCAACTATCTCGTGGCAGCGCAGACCGCGTTTCTTCAACAGACGCTCCCTGTGCTGATCGCGCCGAACACACGCTACCGATTGCGGTTTCTCGGTGGGATCGGGCGCGGCGATTCGGATTATATTTTGAACGTTGCACTGCTCGCTGCGCCGGATCTCGAAACGTTTTCGTATCAGGGCGCGCCCAATGTCATGACGCTGGTCAATACCATCGGCCTTTTCCCATCGCCCAGCGTGTACGGCACGCTGCAGCGATATGGCATCGAGTTTATTACGCCGGAAATATTGCCCGTCCACCTGGCAGGTCGTTACCTCGCAATCAGTCTGATCGGCAGTGACGGCATCCCGCGCGGCTGCTATGACGATTTTTCACTCGAAGCGCTCCCGGCACCTTGCACCTTTGATATGGACGCGAACGGACAAATTGGGACGTCCGATTTTCTGGTGATGCTGGGGTCACTTGGCACGGAAACGGGCGCAGATTTTTCTGAGGGTGATCTCGACGCGGACGGAGACGTCGATCTGATGGACGTCGCAACGCTTCAGGCGAACTATGGCTTTAGCTGTCCGTAGCGCGAATCCGGAACAGGTCCAGTTCGAGATCGTGGTAGTCCGTCGTGCGTGCCAACCGGGTCATGCCGCAGCGTCGACAAACTTCCTGGGAGCGTAGGTTTTCAGGAAGCGTGATGGCGTAGATCTCGTCCAGTTCGAGCACTTCAAAGCCGTATTGAATCGCTGCGCGACCGGCTTCCGTCGCATATCCACATCCCCACATCGCGCGCTTGAGATGCCAACCTACTTCAATTTTTCCATCCGGAAGCGGCTTCAACAGGACCACGCCGACAAAGGCGTCTGAATCGCGCGCGTATAACGGCCATGCGCCCATCCCGGCCGGCAACGCCCGAAAACGCTCCACGCGATCGGCAATGTAGGATCGGGTCTGTTCGATATCTGTATTCGGTTCGAAGTGGAGCATGCGTGTCACGGCGCCGTCGCTGTACATCTCGTGCATCACTTCAGCGTGATCGAGTGACCACGTCTCCGCCCGCAAACGCGGCATATAGCTCGATAATGGTTCCATAACATGTCGCTCCTTTGATCGGGGTGCTCTTTTTTGGCGAATTCATGGCAATTCCGCAATGGCCCAGCCAACGCATTTTCTATGTTTCAGGTAAGAGGAGACGCGATGAAAAAGACGATTCCACACTCGGTATCCGCCGCAATACTTCTGTTATGGGCCGGTTGTGCGCCGCAGGCACCTGAAGCTGCCCCCCTGCAAATCTGGAACGGCGAGCCCGCAGCCAGTGGTTCCGTGAATGCGGCCGACGACGGTCAAATCGAAGAACCCGCCCCACCTGACATGGCGGCGTCTTCGCAAATTTCCATCTCCGCGGCAGCGTTCGTAACCAATGCCGATGAGACGCTCGCGCAACTTTCCGGTGAGATGCCGGTCGATCTGGGTTCGGAACTTGAACCACCTTCGACTGCAAATCCGTCCGAAGCACCTCCGCCGCTCGACGTATCGGAAGCGGTGGATCTCGTGGCCGCCGCGCTCGGCGAATATCTGGAGGTATTGGACCCGCTGCGACAGGTTATGGGCAGTGGTGCGAGCTTTGACGCAATGCCGGCGACCGGCCTGACGGGCGACTGCCCCGCCATCGCGTATGTCGCGACGCCTGACAGCGAGGCGTGGGCGCTGGCGATTGATTATGAATTTCACCCCAACCGTGATGCGAACGA
>JBFWWY010000137.1:0-7777 GCA_050245935.1 Phycisphaerae bacterium
CCGCCGAATGGCATCGATCACCCGCATCCGCAACGCTTCCTGCGCCGAACTCGACAACTTGCGTGCATCTTGATTGGTCATGCCGCATTATACACTACAAGTCAAGTAGTTTGTGGCCGGATTAATAAGTTATTGCTGCACAGCGTTCGCATCGGCCGGGTGGCACGGTCAACGGTACTCCGTTGTCCGTGTTTCACGCAGCATTCGTGACCTACTTGCGACGCCGCATCCATTGGCTGGGGACGGGTGGCACGGCTTACTACGCCCTCAACTTTACGGGTGCCACGGTCTAGCGGTACGCCGCTCGACCGTGCCGATTGCGCGCAACCGCGCAGGCCGGGTGGCACGGCTATCAACTCCCTACAACCTAAATGGTGCCACGGTCTAGCGGTACCCCGCTCGACCGTGCCGATTGCGCGGAGACACGCGGTCATTGAGACGCTACGACCCGCCAATCATCCTACCATCTGGATGATCCATCCGCAGAAGAAAATCCGCGCGACCTGACCAGAATCGCGCGCTTGACCACGCCCAATCTTCGGGGATTTTGCACAATTCCCGCCGAACCGGATTTGCGTGGATGTACTCCATAATCGCCGGAACACTGCGATCGCGAAAGACATTGTGATCGAACCCGCCGCCCGGCTGCCAAAAACGAAAGACGCGGCGATTGCCCACTCGTGCATGTAATTTCGCAAGCCAGCCGGTTTGATTTGATTCAACCAGATGCCGATGTGCGGCGCGCGCAACCGGCTTTTTGAGCGCGGTGAGAATGTGCCGCATTTCATATTTGGCATCACGCGGACAAAGCAGAACATGGACATGTTCCGGCATGATCACATACGCCCAGAGTGCGACGTTTTGCGTATCGCGAACAGACGCGAGTGCCCGAACAACCCACTCGCAAACGCGCGGCGATCGGAGCATCGGTAAACGCCGATACGTTGAGTAGGTCAGAAAATGCGCTTGACCCGGTTCGTTCCATGTCCGGCGGGTCTTGCGAAGTGGTAAGCGGTTGGAGTCGGGGCTCGACATCGCAACATTTCAACAAATCGAGAATTTCCCCGCAACCGGCACGGTCGAGCGGCGTACCGCTAGACCGTGGCACACGAACGGGGGAACGGTTCCAGCGAAATGTCACCCGTTCCATGGCACCCACGCGATTACATTCATTTGAACCCGGTCAAACACGGCTTGGTGAATGATCCGCACGATTGGCGCTGGTCGAGCGTTTACAGGCATTTGCACAATGGCTGGCTGGAAACGAATTGGACCGCAACGGCAGCGGTCGATTTGCGAATAATCGGTGATGACTGAAAAAATGGTGGGCATGGCCCACCCAACAATTCTTGTCGAAAGCAGCACGGTCATGCCGAGTACCCCGATGACTCGGGACAGGCGGCAAGACCGTGGCACACGAATGTGGGAACGACTTCAGCGAAATTTTACCTGTCGTTGCGATTATGACGTGAACATCGCGGTCATTTAGTTGTTGCGGGTTCGCGATTCAGCACTTCATCGCGAACAGACTCGGCGATTGCGGCTACTTCGGAAATCATGTCCTGCGGGACACTCAGTTCCGTGAGCGTTGCGGCGAGGTTCTCGACGACAGCGTCAAAGTGGCTGTCATTCAGGCCGCGTTCGGCGAGTTTGCGATGGGCCGAACGCATGCCGCGGCCGGAATACTGATTGGGGCCGCCGAAGGCGAAGGTCAGAAAGGCCTTTTGTTTGTCGCGTTGACGGTCCATATCGATTCCGGCAAAGAACTGGTTGATTCGTGAATCATCCATTACCCGCCGATAAAAATTATCTACGGCCGCATCTACCGCGGCTTCACCGCCGATTCTCTCAAAAAGTGACGCCATGGCTGTGCTCCATTCGAATCTAACCGTTCCTTTCCGCGGACGAATTCAGCGGATATTGAGTCAATCGGCTCGATGGGCAGCGAGGGTCATTGCAGCAGATGGGCGCAATTTTTGCGGAATTGCAGGCGGGGACAGGTTTACCAGGTCGTCTTCAATTTCAGACAGGTTCTCAATTTGGGGTGTTTCGTTCGTCTCCGTACAATTGCGGGTCTGTTTTGGTCGGACTCGGGAAGGGAGCTTCTGATTATGAGTTGTGGGAATGATTGTGTGCCCTCCGCGCGCGTGGACGGTTTGGCCCCCCGCTTGGCGCGGGGGGTTCGAATGAATTGGTTTCCCGATCGGTTGGCGCGGGGGATTCGGACAAACGGAATGGCGCGCGGCGTATTGGTTGCCGCCTGCACGATGCTGGTGATGACTAGCGTCGAGCAACCCGCACGCGCGGACGATGTTGTTTTCGCAAGGCATCTTTCTTTATCGCCGGATGGGTCGCAGTTTTGCTTCGGCTGGGCCGGCGATGTCTGGAAAGTATCGATCGACGGCGGCGCGGCGCAGCGAATGAGCGGGCATCCCGCAGAAGATTCGCATCCGATCTGGTCGCCGGACGGCAAAATGATCGCGTTCGCGTCGGACCGGAACGGCTCCGACGATATCTACTTGATGGACGCAAACGGCAACAGCGTCCGCCGTTTGACGTTCAGCGATCGCGGCGAGACGCCGACGTCGTGGACGCCGGACAGCAAGCAGATTTATTTCAACACGACAATCGACGGCAACATCTCGTGGGATCCGCAGATTTTTCGCGTGTCGGTCGAAGGCGGGCAGCCGGTGCAGGCGATCGGCGGGCTTGGCAGCGATGCGGTGGTTAGTCCGGATGGGAAGTCGGTCGCGTTCACACGCGGCGCATCGAAATGGTGGCGCAAGGATTATCGCGGCAGCGCGAATCACGATATCTGGCTCTGCGAACTCGGCGACGAAACGTATCACCGCGTGACAAAGTTCGACGGCACCGATCGACTACCGCAGTGGTCCTCAGAGGGCGACGGGTTGTACTTCCTGTCGGATCGCAGCAGTGCAAATGAAGATGACCGGTTGAGAACCGGTTCCCCACAAAGGCTTAATGAAGATGACCGGTTGAGAACCAGTCCCCCACAAAGGCTCAATGAAGATGACCGGTTGAGAACCAGTCCCCCACAAAGGCTCAATGAAGATGACCGGTTGAGAACCAGTCCCCCACAAAGGCTTAATGTCTGGTATCAACCGCCGGGCGAAGAGGCGGTGCAGATCACGGATATGAAGGATGACGACGTGCGCGATCTTGCGGTTTCGCAGGATGGCAAGACGATTGTGTTCACGCATTGGGACAAGATTTACAGGATTTCGACCGATGGAGCTGACCGGTTGAGAACCGGTCCCCCACAGACAATCAAGGTCACGGCCGGTGGCGATTCGCCGTTTGCATCGCTCGATTATGAAACGCTCACGCGCGATGCCGATGAGGCGGCCGTGTCGCCGGACGGCAAGGAAGTCGCGCTGGTCGTGCGCGGCGAAATTTATGTCATTCAAACGGAAGAGGACAAACTCACGCGACGCGTGACGAATTCGCCGAGCCGCGATTGGCAGGTTGTCTGGTCGCCGGACGGAAAAGCGCTTTACTTTGTCTCGGATCGCGACGGCAAAGAAGAGATCTATCGCGCGATGTCGTCGGAGGAGCCGACGAAACCGCTCGCGGATTCGCTGCGGTTCAACATCGAGAAAGTCACCGAAGCGAAGGACATGCACACGCTGCCGCAGATTTCCCCGGACGGCAAGAAGCTGGCGTACCTGAGCGCGCGCGGCGATCTTGTGGTCCGCGAGTTGAAGAGCGGCGACGAGAAAACGATCGTCGAGAGTTGGAATGCGCCGTCATACGCGTGGTCTCCGGACAGCAAGAAGATTGCTTATGCACGTGAAGACGACGAATTCAACGCGGACATCTGGATCATCGATTCCGCCGGCAAGGAGAAAGCCGTCAACATTTCTCAACACCCCGACAATGACATGAATCCGCAGTGGTCGGCGGATGGAAACATTCTGGCGTTTGCTTCGGCGCGCATCGGCATGGATGCGGACGTGTATATGGTGTTTCTGTCGCGCGAACTCGACGAGATGTCGTCGGTCGAAATCAATGAATATTTCGACAAAGCGGAGAAGGACGCGGAGAAGCGCAAGCCGCTGAAAAGCTGCGACGCAAGCGGCAAAATCAAGCTGGCCGGCGGCAAAGAGAGCAAGGAAACAAAACCCGCGGACTCGGACAAAAAGAGTGACGACGACGCGGAGAAAAAGAAAGTCGAGGAGAACGATTCCGACGACGAGGACATGTCGGAAGCGAATCTTCGCAAAATGTTCAAGGCGTGGCTCGACGGCAAAATGAGCGAAGACGACGAGAAGAAAAAGGACGACAAGAAGAAGGCGAAGAAATACGAACACGATCTGAAGAACGCGTACATGCGTATTCGCCGCGTGACGTCGCTGCCCGGCGATCAGACAAACTATGCGATGGCACCGTCGGGGCAGTGGTTCATGTTCACGTCGAGCCACGACGGCGAGGGCGCGCTTTATCGCGTCCGCTGGGACGGCGACAAGCAGGAGAAGGCGGCGGGCGGGCGCTACGGCGCGCTGCAGTGGCAGTTCGACGGAAAGCGGATGCATTATCTGAAAGGCGGCGTGCCGGGCTCGGTCGCGAGCAGCGGCAAGGACGCGAAAACGCACGGATTCCGTGCAAAAATGGCGATCGATTTCGTTGCGGAAGCGAAGCAGAAGTTCGACGACGCGGCGCGAACGATGGGCCTTCGTTACTACCATCCGACGCTGCGCGATCTGGATTGGACCAAGCTCACCGAGAAGTATCGCGCGCTCGCACTGCGCACGCGCTCTGACAGCGACTTCAACGAAGTGTTCAACATGCTCCTCGGCGAATTAAACGGCTCGCACCTCGGCATTCGCGGGGGACGTCGACCCGGTCGTGACAACGAGGACACCGGGTATCTCGGCGTCCGGTTTGATCCGGATTTTGACGGACCGGGATTGCGCGTTGCATACGTGGTACCGGAGTCGCCGGCGGATCGGGCGGAAAGCAAGCTGCACGCGGGCGACGTGATCCTCGCGATTGGCGGTGTGGATGTCGGGCCGCAACAGTCGGCGGAGGAATTGTTGATCGAGACGGTCAACGATCCGGTGATTCTGAAGGTGAAGGTCGCTCCGAAGAATTCGAAAAAAGCCGACGCTGCGAAAGCGGAAAGTTCGGAAGCCAAAGAAGGCGATCGCGAGGACGAACCAGATCCCTTCGAAAAAGCTCAGAATGATGACGCGGATTCAGAAAACGCCGAAAATGGAAAGGCGACAAAGAAAGAAGTTTCGGACGATGCGACGAAGGACATCGTGATTCGCCCGATTTCGTACGGCGCATTTCGCGAGCTGACATACGAAGACTGGGTGCGGCAGAATCGCGAATACGTCGAAAAGCAGTCGGATGGGCGCGTCGGCTATCTCCACATTCGCGGCATGGGCGAACCTGAGTTTTATCGCTTCGAGCGCGATTTGTATGCGGCGGCAAACGGCAAGGATGGACTGATCATCGACGTACGATACAACGGCGGCGGCTGGACTGCGGACTGGGTGATGCAGGTGTTGAGCGTCAAGCGGCACTCGTACACGATTCCGCGCGGCGGCGGCGAGGGCTATCCGCAGAGTCGACTGGTTTTTTACGCGTGGACCAAACCTGCAACCATGATGTGCAATCAATATAGTTACTCGAACGCGGAGATTGTTTCGCATGCGTTCAAGAACCTCGGACGCGGGCCATTGGTGGGCATGCCGACCTTTGGCGCGGTGATCAGTACGGGGTCGTACGGTCTGATCGACGGCGGCGCGATTCGCATGCCTTTCCGGGGCTGGTACACTTTGCCGGACCGGGTGGATATGGAACTGAACGGTGCGATGCCTGATGTAGTGGTCGAGCTTTCGCCGGCGGATGAGGCGAACGATCGGCATCCGCAGTTGGACGCGGCGATCAAGGCGACGCTGGAGCAGTTCAAGAAGTAGGCGTGTTACTGGAAAACACTGGCGGCACCCCTGCCGGTGGTCTCCTGCATCCGCCAACGTGGAACCGGCATCGATTGCTCTGCGCGATGCATGGGATTCAACGGCAGTTCGGGCGGGTTGAAAACCCGCCCCACAACATGCTCGAATGCTTGGTGCATATCGTGCTGACTGCACGGTCGTGTTGAAATCGTATCAATCGCGAAAGGATGTCGAGCGCGGGATCAGGGAGGGAAATTCGCCGATGGATGGCAGCGCGGGACAAGTGAAACAACGCGACGACTCCTTGCATGGCGACGCTGACGCCGCGCGCGACGCTCCCCTTCCGCCACCACCATCCCCACACCATTCGCCCGCGCTGCCGAAATGGCTGGCGGTGGTCGAAGCCGGGCTCGCAGCGCTGGGCCGTTTTATGCAAAGCCCGGTCGGCACACATTTCGTCGCGTTTGTCGGCGGCGTGCTGTTGGTGTGGATGCTGTCGGGAAGCCGAGAGAAAATTATCGTTGTGGATGGCGCTCGCGAGATCCCCGATCCGATCGCAACGCCGGCGCTGCGATATGACTGGCAGGACGCGGGTACTCCCCTTTTTCCGATTCCGGTGTATGCGCAGTTTCTGAAGGACGCGCGCATCGTGATCGATCCCGGTCATGGCGGTCGCGGCGATTCGCCGGACTTCAAGCGAGGTCCGACGGGCCTGCGCGAAGCGGAAGTAAATCTCAGCGTCTCGCTGTTCCTCCAGGAATTTCTGGAGTCGGTGGGCGCGCGGGTGATCATGACGCGAACGCGGGATGTCTATCTGGATCGAAACAACAATGAAGATTTGCGGCTGCGGGCAGCGCGTGCGAACCGCGCGAACGCGGACCTGCTGATTTCCGTTCATCACAACGCGGCGGGCTCGGCAGAGCCGAATTACTCACTGATTTTTTATCATCAGAATGGGGCGGATTCGCCTGCGTCGCTCTGCGCGGCGCGGCATTTGCTAACCGGTTTGAATGACAGCATGCGGCTGGAACAGCAAGTGGAATGTGCGATTCGTAGCGATACGACACTTTATGATTCAGGATTGGCGATCCTGCGGCACGCAACCGTGCCGGCAGTGCTCACGGAGTCTTCGTTTTTTTCAAATCCGGAGGAAGAAAGCCGGCTTCGCGATCCGGTCTACAACCGGCGTGAGGCCTACGGGTTGTTTCTCGGACTTGCGCGCTGGGCACAGGCCGGATTGCCGCGCATCAAACAAGTGGATGCACCACGCGACGTGAAAAGCGGCTCGGATGTGGCATGGATCGAGCTTTACGACGGTCTGACGGGCCGCGGCGTCGGCGGGCCTGCGATGGAGACGATTCGCTGGGATACCGTCCGCGTGCGCCGCAATGGCGCGTGGGTTTCGGTGGGAATGGACCCGTCGAAGAAGCTGATCAGCGTCGCGGCGAACCGTGGGGACCAGCTTTTTGTCGATTTTCAGAATGTATTCGGGCAGCACGTGATTCATCCGCACGTGACGGTTCGCTAGCAAAGATTCTCGAGGATAGTGGATTTTGGATGGGGCCATCCACTACACTGGCGGATCCACAAACCGGTTTTCAATTACTCCATACTGCGCGAGGGATCTGGATGCTGCGGAAAAATGGTGTGTTCGTCTATTCGCTGTTGATCGGGCTCGTTGCCGCTCCGGCTGCTGCACAACTGCGCGTTGCAAACTGGAACGTCACGAATTACAGCACCGGTCGCGTCGCGGCATTTCAATCTGCGATATACGGGTCATACGAAGGTCGCAGAATGGCACCAGACATCATCATCGGTCAGGAATTTCTGAGCGCGAGCAGCGTGAACAATAT
>JBFWWY010000138.1:0-7759 GCA_050245935.1 Phycisphaerae bacterium
CATGTGGAATCGCGGTTATACCATAGGTAGCTCGGTTCGCCAGTTTTTTGCAGAAGATGATTTCCTTGAACCCCATCTTCCTGCGCGTAACCAACCTTTGGGAATCTTTCACGTTTTGGGAGCAGATCAGTGAAAAATGCAATCTCCTGCGGGCGTTTGTTCAGAGTTTGGATCGCCGTTCCACTCACCACTTGCATCGTGGCCGGTCTCTGCTTCATCGCACCCGCCGTACATGCTGAAGAAGCAGCGGCGATGCAGTCCGTCAAAACGGTTTACCTCGTACGTCACGCGGAAAAGGCGAACGAAAAGGAGCCGGACCCCGTGCTTTCCGAACAAGGCGCGAAGCGCGCGGCGGCATTGTCGCAGGTCCTCCGCGATGTTCCGGTATCTTCCATTTTCTGCACCCCCTACAAGCGATCACAGGAAACCGCAAAACCACTGGCGGATGCGAAGTAGATCACGATCTCGAACTATCGAACGGAAGGTGAAGTGGTACGGGCGATATCCGAGAGCGATCCGAACGCGAGTGTGCTCGTCGTCGGACACTCCAACACAGTCCCCAACATTCTGAGATTGTACGGGTCGGAAATAAAGGATGATGTGATCGATGAGTACGACAACCTTTTTGTCATTTCGATCATCTCCAGGACCGGCGACACGACTCCGAAGGTTTCGATCGTCAGACTACGATTTCCGGCCGACTGGCCGAGGTAGCTGGTGGGGGCAGGCTATGCACAGGACTCGCTGTTGCCCAGATTCTCACCGTAAGCGGGACACTTGGGAGGCAGAAATCGGGAGCAAGAACGGTTCCGAAATGATCAAAACCTGAGCGGTTGAGTGCGCTGTGAAGTGTGCTGATCGCTTGTAAGTCCATGATTTGAAACAACTAAGCGAGGCTCATCGACTTTTTGCGCGGTATCAACAAGCGTGAAACTGAACCGAAAATCGACTTTTTTTTGGACTGGGAATGTTTCCTCTTGATAACGCCGGTGTTTCCCGGATAGCCTTAAGGTGCGATGCGTGCCTGGCAGCCGCTGCTTTTTCAACGGTAGCGGGTTCGCGCGCCCGCCGGCGAGCAACATGCCCTCTCGATTGCGCCAACCACCGCTCGTCGGCGTTTTTTTGAATCTTTACCGCACTCCCCGCTCCATCGGCGTGGACGGGAACGTGCGGAAATCATAAATGCACCTGATGATCGTTGTCGGGTGTGGGCTGGGAGTGGCATCATGACGACGCGGCGTTCGTCACTGAGGAAAACCGAGCGAGTGTTCTGGACGCTGGCCGTGGCATCAGCGATCGCGCTATACGCGCTTCTGCGAAACGCGCAGGCATTGTTCGGTTTGCATCCTGATATCTGACGTTTTTGCGCCGATACTTGCCATAGCCGTGTGTGCGCGGTTCCGTTTCGCACCCGGCGCACCTCGCTAGATTCCCGTTATATTGCGTCGCGTGAACGCTTCTCAGCAGCAATCGCTTCATACACCCGATATTGCAAACCAGCGATTCCGCCAAGCTGCCTTTATCTTCCTCGTGGTTGCCATCAGCGTCGGCCTCTTCAGCGGGGTTCGTCGTGCGCTCAAAGCGCGACCCGATTGGGACGATCTGCAGAATGAAACGCGATATGTGTGGGAAAACAAACATTCCGCCCCAAACTCCGCGATGTTCGGCTACCTGCCGACGACAACCTTTGCACTGTGGCCGTTCACGACCTGGCTGCCGACGCCGATCGGCGCGACGCTCTTCGGTCTTTCCAATGTCGCGTGTGCGATCGGCAGTTTGTGGCTGCTGAGAAAATATTGGATCCCGCAGGAAGTCGCAGTGCCCGCGTTTGCGGCGGCCGCGGCGCTCATTGCTGTCAATCTCGCGCACGCAATTCAGGCGAACCAAACAACGTTGTGGACGCTCTTCTTCTGCGTCGCGGGGCTGACGTATGCCTTCGGCAAACGTCCCTTCGTCGGCGGGTTACTGGTCGGACTCGCCGCCCTCATCAAAACAATGCCGCTTCTGCTCGTGGGATTGCTGCTGCTGCGCGGAAAATGGCGCAGTCTGGCGGGTTTCGCGCTCGCATTGGTGCTTTTCGATGTCGTGCCCAGCGTTGCATTCTTCGGCGTGGAAGGCGCGATCGACGAACATCGGGCATGGGCCCGGCGCGCCGGTTGGCATTCGAACGGCCACATGATTCGCGAGCCGATGCTGCGCGTGCATCGTCATGGAAACAATTCCGCGTACGCAGCGGTGCTGACGCGCTGGCTCCGCGCGCCAGCACCCGACAACGTTACCGACCAGATCATCGTGTACGGCGACGCGCCGCCGGCGATCCTCGCTGGCCTGGAGGCGTCGCGCACCGCGAATGAGATCATTACCCGCGACCCGATGCCGGCGCGCGACGGCGGCTGGACCACCAAGCGCGTCCACGTGGGATGGGTGCCGCGGTGGCACCTTGCCAACCTATCAGCAGTGAGCGTGTGGTGGATGTGGGCGACAACCGTCGCAGCGGCGCTGACGTCGCTCATGATCATCACCATTCTGCCGCGATTTCGCTGCGCTGCATGCTGGCCTGCTGTCGCGTCACTCTGGATGCTCGCGATGTTCTGGCCGTCGCCGATGATGCGTCATTATTACCTCGCGTGGGCCGCACCGGCGATCGTTGTGGTCGTGGCGGCGGTGGCAAAGCGTTGGTCCGAGGAGTCGATCTCGGCCCGCCTAGCGAGCGCGACGTCGGACTTTCCTGGAGAGGAAGCGGTTCCCATTGCGAGTCGCAGATCCGGAGGTGTACCGAAGATATCCTGGCTGCCGGCGCTTGCGATTCTTATGTGGATTGTCGGTGTGATGAGTATCGGCTGGCGCACTGCGCGGTGGTATGGAATTCACCTTGCAGCACTTGCAATATTGGCAGCAGCGGTCGTCTGGGCATTGCAGCGAACGAGACGACAAGCCCCGGCGATCCGAGAGTGAAGATCAGCGGCGGGGGAGCGCTTCGCTGCGCTTTACCGACTCTCCGCGTGAACACCGCTCAACCCTCAGCTCCGGGCCGCGAACCTCGCTCACAACTCGAATTCGCTGCGATCTTTATCGTCCAGCACATCCGCGAGCCGCATCCGGACATAATCAATGTCAACGACGACGTGCTTGTTGGTCGCATCGGACGCGTTGAATGCGATTTCTTCCACGACTTTTTCGACGATCGTATAAAGACGCCGTGCGCCGATGTTTTCCAGCATGTCGTTCGCGTGACTCGCCATCACCGCCATCTCCTGCACCGCTTCGGCGCTGAATTCGAGCTTGACGCCTTCTGCGCCCATCAGCGCGATTTGTTGCGCGATGAGCGAATTCTCCGGCTCCGTGAGAATGCGGTGGTAATCTTCGCTTGCGAGGTCCCGCAGTTCGACGCGATTCGCGAAGCGGCCCTGCAACTCCGGCATCAGATCGCTCGGACGGCTCTGGGTAAACGCACCGGCGGCGATGAACAGAATGTGATCCGTCCGCACCGGGCCGTAGCGCGTATTCACCGTCGTGCCTTCCACAAGCGGCAGCAGATCACGCTGCACGCCGCTTCGGGAAATCTCCGGCTGTCCGCCGTCGAGGTCGCCGCCGCAGATTTTGTCGATTTCGTCGATGAAGACGATGCCACTTTGCTCGCAACGATCGACCGCTGCGGTGTTGATGGTGTCGCTGTCGATGAGGTGGTCGATTTCCTGCTGCACCATGATCTCAAGCGCGGCAGGGACCGCAAGTCGTTTCCGGCGCGTGCGCGAAGGAATCATGCGTTCGAACAGCGACTCCATCTCCGGGCCCATCTGGTCGAGACCCATATTGCTCATGACGTGGACGGGAACCTGCTTTTCTTCGAGCGAGAGTTCGACCATTTTTTCCTGCAGGCCGCCGGCCCGAATTTGTTGGCGCAGCTTTTCCCGCGTTCGTGCGCGGCGCTCGGCGGCTTCGGTCTCCGTTTCCGCGATTTCGGCACCGGGGAGCAACTGGTCCAGAATCCGCTCTTCGGCGTTCCGCTCCGCTTGTTCGCGGAGTTTTCCGGCGGCGGCATTTTTTTCCATCGTGACGGCTCGGTCGACGAGCTCGCGGATGATGCTCTCGACGTCGCGCCCAACGTAGCCGACTTCGGTGAACTTCGTCGCTTCGATTTTGACGAACGGCGCGTCGAGCAGTTGTGCCATCCGCCGCGCAATCTCGGTTTTGCCGACGCCGGTAGAGCCGATCATGAGGATATTTCGCGGCGTCACATCGCGGCGGAGTGACTCGCTGAGCTGCAGGCGGCGCCAGCGGTTGCGGATCGCGATCGCGACGGCGCGCTTCGCGTCCTCCTGGCCTACGATGTACTTATCCAGTGCCGCGACAATTTCGCGCGGCGTCATTTCGCTTTGCATGGTTTCATTCACGTTTATTCGTCACGTCCAATAGCGGGGATGGTTGCAGCGCCCATAATGCGCCTGTGAGTAGTTAATAATAGTAGGACTTTTCGGCCCTGACCAATGCGGGACACGCAGCGGCGGGGCGCATGGAGAAGTGCAACGATCCAGCCGACGAGCAGCGAGAAGGGCGCACCGCGAGCGGCACGGACGCAGATTGTTGCCGTTTGCCGATAATTTGTGGGTATCGCGCGATCTGCATGGAATTGAACGCTTGCGGTGCGCGTTGTACGAGTAATGCCTGACCGGGCGCGATGATGTGAGAAGACCGGACAGAATCCGACGGAGACGCTCACGCACTTGATTCGACGGTCTACAATAGCAGCGACCGACGCGCACAAGAACAGAGGGCAGCGCAGTGAATCTTGAGGACATTCGAGCACAGTTTCCCATCACCGGAAACTTCAACTTTCAGAACCACGCTTCCGTCGCGCCGATCTCGAGGCCGGCCGCCGAAGCGCTCTGCGGCTTCGCGCGCGAGGTCAGCGAAGCTGCCTATCTGAAAGGTACCTATTATCGCGCCGCGGACCATGTTCGTGCGTCGGCTGCGAAGCTGATCAACGCGAACGCCGACGAAGTGACATTTGTCAAGAACACGTGCGAAGGAATCAACTACGTCGCCAACGGCATCCAATGGCTGACGGGTGACAACGTCGTGACGACGAGCATGGAGTTCGCGGCGAATGTCTATCCGTGGATGATGCTGGAGCCGCGCGGCGTCATGTTGCGCCGCGTGCAGCAGGAGGACGGGCGCGTCCCGTTCGATCGGATCGCGGCGGCGATTGACCGACGGACGCGGATTGTGTCGATTTCCGCCGTCCAGTGGTCGAACGGCTTTCGCGTCGACCTGACGCGGCTGGGTGAGCTTTGCAAGGAAAAGGGCGTCTTGCTGTTTGTTGACGCGATTCAGGCGCTCGGTGTTCATCCGCTCGACGTCCGCGCGATGAACATTGATTTTCTCGCCGCCGACGGGCACAAATGGCTTTGTTCGCCGGAAGGTGCGGGGATTTTTTATTGTCGGAAAGAGTTGGTCGGTCATATCCGCCCGACGGAAACCGGCTATCTTTCGATGAAACACGACTTCGATGCCGAGACGCTGCGGATCGACTTTCGCGACGACGCGCGGCGGTTCGACAGCGGCGTGTACAATCTTGCCGGAATTTGCGCGCTGGGCGCGTCGATAAAATTATTTCTGGAAGTGGGCATGGATGCGATCCAGAAGCGCATGAAGCATGTGACGGATCTGCTGGTGGAAGGGCTGCGGGAAAAGGGTTGGAAGATTCACAGTCCGAGAACGGCGAGCGAGTGGAGCGGAATCGTTAGTTTTTCGTCCGATAAGGTAGACATGGCGACAGTGAAAGCGCATTTGAGATCGGAACACAAGATTATTATCGCAAGTCGGCTCGGCCGCTTGCGTGCGAGCCCGCACTTTTATAATTCTGATCATGAGATCATGCAGTTGGTCGAAGCGCTGCCGGCGACCGACGGTCCCTTGAGGAAATGACCCGGGACAATCGGGGATTTGACGGGATTCGGTTATAATCAGTCGGCAATTGAGAGGGTTTTGAGCCGTGACCAAAAAGCAGATAGCCACGACCGTGCGATGTGTCCCGCGCTATGGGTACGTCAACACGCAGGTCCGCGAGATTTCCGTCGGCGTTGATGACAATTTCGACGAACCGATGCTGTACAACGCCGTTGTTCGGTTTTTCCACTCGCACGGATACGAAGAAGCCGTGTTTGATTTTGACATGGACGAAGACGGTTACTTTGCGATTGTGAATGATGAAGTCTTCGAAGGCGACTGGGGCACGATTCTGATATAGCGAATCTGTCAGAACCCCTTGCGCCAAGCAAGGGGCCCGCGGCGTCGTGCGCGTTAGGGCCGTCGGAAATTTGAAATGATCAAAGCCGGTCCGATTGGGCCGGTTTTTTTTTGCGACGCTGGTTTTTCGAGTTACTCTTTCCGTTGGGAGACTTGTTCTTGCGCTTCCCTACGAGGGTTCCCGCATGTTCCGATTCACTGTTGCGGTTATCTTTTGCTCGATCTTTCCCGTTTTCGGATTCGCACGCGAAGGTCCACCACCGTCACTTCGGCAGCTTGTGCTTGAGTCGGAGATCATCGCATTTGTTGAGGTGACAGCAGTTACAGATTGGAAACACCGGAAGGACGTGGGCTTTCCGCCGTCGAGTAAATCCAAATATGATCATTCGCGTCAACCGGAATTGTCGAAAAGTGCCCTCAATCGGCTCGGCGGCGACATTGCGAGATTAAAAATCAAATCAGTGATCAAAGGCGAGGTCTCGAAGGATCAAGAATTATTCGTTTATTTTAATAGCAGGCACATTTGTCCGAAGCCGCCCCGGTACTGCCTAAGCGAAACGGCTCTCGTTTTCCTCCGATGGGTGCCAGATACCGGAACTTGGGTAGCTTCTTACGGCAGCCATGGTGTACGGGAAATGAACGATGAGCAAAGCCGCCGTACTTGGAAAAAAGCGATAGATGCACTTTGCATAGTTTTGGCGGAACGCGACACGGAGCGGCAGCTTCAGCAACTGACGGAATGGTATGTTGGTTGTCTTGAAGACGAGTCACTTCGAATTGAAGCGGCGATCGACCTTGCTGATCAGGATCTGCGCCACCCAATTCGCTGGCCAAAGGAGGAAGAATTGCCCGGACATTTGCGTGAAGCTTTTCACCGTCGCCGCATTATTTTGGCGTTAACCAGCGAACAAATTCGGCGCATTGAGAACGTAAGCAGCAAGATTGAAGATGATTCAATCGAAAAAAGCGCGATGAAGAACCTGATTAACATCATCGGCGCAGTTCGGTCGGAAAACCTAACGCGCGACTGATCATTTCCATTCCCAAACTTCCTGAATCGTATTCAAATTCCGACATCCGTCTTTCGTCACGATCACCATGTCCTCGATGCGCACGCCGCCGAACTTCTTGCTGTAGAGCCCCGGTTCAATCGTGACTGCGTCACCGACTAGGAGCTCCGGACCCTTTTCAGCGACAAGCGGCGGCTCGTGAACGTCGAGGCCGACGCCGTGGCCGGTGCCGTGGGGCATGGAGATGTAGTCGCCGTCGGCACCTTCCGGCGGCAGGCCGTATGCGTACCCGTGCTGTTGGATGACGCGAATCGTTTCCTGAAAAACCGCGTCGCCGGTGGTGCCGGCGCGGGTGGCGCTCATTGCGGCGGCTTTGGCGGCCACAACCGCCGCGTGCATCTTGCGCCATTCGTCGGTCGGCGTGCCGTTGACGACGACGCGGGTGCAGTCACCGACATATTTTGTCGCTTTGTTGATGGGGAAGATGTCGACGATGACCG
>JBFWWY010000139.1:0-7740 GCA_050245935.1 Phycisphaerae bacterium
CCTCCAATGGGAGCGCCCCCTGCTCGTCAAAGAAACGCTCGGCGAATTTCCGCTGACCACGCGCTGGTTCGACCGCGATTTGAACGAAGTCACCGCGCCTGCGAAGCCGGGACGCTACGCTTACTACGTCGAAGGAACCACTGCCGACGGCATGAAGGTTCGCCGCGGCGGAACGATGTTCTGCAAACCGAGTCTGTGGGAGCCGTGGCGCGAGCGGCCGCGCGCCGATCTCGCGCCGCTCGCAGCAGCGTTCATCAATCGCGAGGCGGCGGCGCAGCGGCGCGACGCGATCAGCGAATTCGCCGGCCGGATGATCATGGAATCGATCAAAATGCAAGGCGACGGCGCGGTGCTGATGTCGTATCTGTATGAAATGACGCCGACCGAAGGGTCTCTGTCCCGCGCGGATACCCCGCGCATTCGCGACTGCGATTTTCACGTCGGCGTCAAGCGTCGCCTGCTCGGTATCGAATCGAAATGGCCGGTGCTGCAGCCTCCGCAGAAAATTGCAAATCCCGCGCCGGTCCTTCGCGACGGGACGCCGGACGAAGCCGGCGTAAAGCCCGGAACCGCCGCCGCGCTCCGTGACATTTGCAATGAATGGTACGACGCGAGCGGGGAGCCGTTCGTGCTGCTGGTCGCACGGCATGGCGTGATTGTGATTCATGAAGCTTTCGGCAAGGATGCGGACGGCCCATTGTCGCTCGACGCCGCCCTGCCCGTCGCGTCGATCACAAAACTGCTGACCGGTTTGCTCTTCGCACAGTTTTTCCATCAGGGTTTGATCGAGATCGACGATCCCGTCGGCGAATATCTGCCGGATTTTCCGACTGCCGGCGACAAAGCGATCACGCTGCGTCACTGTTTCACCCATACGAGTGGCCTCGAAGGCCATCAGGAATGGGGCGGATTGCACCGCCCGTGGATGGAAAATCGCATATCAAACAGTTTGGCGCATTTGCAGCCGGGAAAAGTTCATCTCTACAACGGCATGGGTTACGACCTTGCCGGCCGGGTAATGGAAATGGTCGCGGGCAAGTCGGTCTTCCGCCTGATGCGCGAGCAGATGTTCGATCCGCTCGGCATGACCGAATCGTTTAACGATGAAGATCTCGGCTTCGGCGCGCATGTGACGGCGAAAGATCTCGCGATTTTCGCGCAGCTTTTGCTGAACAAAGGCGCGTACGGCGACCTGCGATTTTTCTCTCCGGACGTCTTCGGTGCGATGATGCCGCGCCCGCTCGACGAGTTTTATCCCGGGCTTGACGTCGAGTGGGGCATCGGGCTCACGTGGATGCGACAAGCACATCCCGACGCCGGTCGACAGAATGTGCCGACCGACCGAACGGTTTTGGGTCAGAACATCATCGGCCATGGCGCAGCGACAGCGGCCATTCTGCGCGCCGATCTCGACCATGATCTTGTGATTGCACAATCGCGTCGTACCGCCGGTCCGCGCTACAATGAATTCCTCACCAAGCTGATGATGACGATCGAAGAGAATCTCGCGGAGTAGCGGTTTTGTTCGTCTTCCTCATGCACCGGGTCTTGGATCGTCATGAGGACAGGTTTTGAGATCGCGAAATCATCCTGATTCCGAACCGAAACGAAAATGGGGAGTCGAAACCATGGCTTCGATTCCCCATATTTCTGTTCTGACGCAATTTTGCGAAGCGATCAGCCGCCGACGAGCAACGCGACGAATCCGCCGATATCCGACACGGTAATCAGTTCATCACCATTGATATCAGCGGCATTGATGTCACATTTCGGGAATTGCGCGGCGTATCCCACCGCGTCCGTCAGGGCAAGTACGAAGCCGCCAATGTCCGCGACCGAAACGACGCCGTCGCAGTTCATGTCGCCGAGCAGGAGCGGCACCAGCGCGGGAAAGCCGCGGATTTCGCCCCCGCCGAAGCTGGTTGTATGGATGTTGAAATACATCCGCTCAGCCTGCATTCCGTTGATCACGGCATTCAGCGCGTCGCTGACGGTCCCGCCGCTCGCAGCAATAAACGCTGCGTTGTAGCTTGATGCAAGCGTCAAATCGAGGGTGTGATCGTAGTTGCCGGCCATCACACCCGTCGGAAATCCTGGTAGCGACGGTGCGACGATTGCCACTCCCGCTGTTCCGGCATTGGGCATCGCCGTAAGTCCGTGAATATGCGCAGCCGTGACGGTTCCCATCAGATCCTGAAAGTCCGCTTCGATGTGCATCGTTACAAGATCGAGATCGATGGTGATGCGAACAAATCCTGTGCCGGGCGAGTTGTTCGGAGGCGCTTCCGCCGGGCCGCTCATTGGAGATTCAAATACGAGTTCATGGCCGATTGCGGTGGGGAGCGAAAGAAAGATTACGCTGATTGCCGTCGCTGTGAAGGCTCCGATTCGACGAATTTCGGGTTGTGTGTTTCGGTACGTCGTCATGTTGTAATTCCATCATGTATCAGGAGAAATTGTTTTCGGACACACGAAAAGCGACGCAGAGCCCGCAGCGCCGCATTTCCATCTTGAACTGTCCTTTGCGCCCAGTGGATTGCGCGATGGACACGAGCCGAGATGCGTTACCACCGGACGATGCGCAGCAATGCGCGGGAAGTGTCGCACAGCGGCATGCACCCGCGCAAATCGACTATCCGCGACGACGCAGCAGAACCAGGCCGCCGAGTCCGAGCAAACTCAAGGACGCGGGCTCGGGAATCTGGAAGAATCCGCGAATCTCACCACCGCCGAATTGTGTCGAGTGAATGTTCAGATACGCTGACCCATCCGCGATCGCCTGAAACAGCGCTGCTTCGGCCGTTGCGGTGGTGCCGCCGTTATTCGTGATGAAACTGGGGTTGTAACTGGACGCCAAGGTCATGTCGAACGTCATGTCGTACGATCCCGACGTTACACCCAGCGGGAAGCCGACGAAGCTCGGAACCTGTGTGGCAACGCCCGCCGTTCCGGCACCTGGAACTGCGGTCCGTGCGTGAATGTGCGACGCTGTCGTGGTCCCGATCAAATCCGAGAATGTCGCTTCCAGCCGCATCGTGTGAAGATCCGGATCAATTGTAAGCGTGGCGAAACCCGTACCCGGCGATGCGTTCGGCGGTGCCTCAGACGGGCCGTCAAGATTCGCGGTATACACGATTGTGCCTGCTTGTGCGTGTGCCGAAAACGCGATTGCGACGGCGAGTACGCCGGAGCCGATTGCAAATTTCCGCATGGTCTACTCCTTTTCCTGATTAGTCGTTGATTGGCGACAACACATTCCAAAACATGAAACATGCATAAAGGAAAACTGCCCCCACGTCGTTCGTTACGCGACGAAGCGAATTCGCGGATGCAATTTTTTGGCAGGAGGTCCTCGCCCGCATCAGGGGCAAGTAACGTCGACCATTCTACTTAAAAAATTAGGAAAGGCTACAAAAATCTCGTCGTCGCCTTGTGCGCAGGTGTCTCCCACCGGCGCGGATGCAACCGGCTAGGCTCCATAACCTGTGCAGGCGAAAACGGTTACGTACCGCTTCGAAACACGATCGCCTCGCCTTGCGCGTCGACGGTAATCTGGTCACCAGCGCCGAACTCGCCGTTCAAAATCCGCTTCGCGAGGGGATTTTCGATCTGCTGCTGGATCAGGCGCTTCAGCGGTCGCGCGCCGTACAGCGGGTCGTACCCATCGGCTGCAAGTCGATCTTTCGCGGCGTCGGTGAGCGTCAACGCGATCTCGCGGTCCGCAAGACGCTTGCGCAGATGTTCGACCTGCAGGTCGGCAATGTGTCGCAGATTCTCGCGCGACAGGCGATGGAAGATGACCGTCTCGTCCACGCGATTCAAAAACTCGGGACGGAAATGCTTCTTCAGTTCTTCGCGCACCGCCATCTCAATCTGCACCTGCGCTTCGTCGCTGTCGCCGTCGCGGGTAGCGCGGTCGCTGATCTCCTGAATATGGTGACTGCCGATGTTGCTTGTCATCACGACAAGTGTGTTGCGGAAATCCACCGTCCGGCCGTGACCATCGGTCAGCCGCCCGTCGTCGAGCACCTGCAACAGCACGTTGAACACGTCCGGATGCGCCTTCTCGATTTCGTCGAGCAGAATCACGCTGTACGGGCGACGATGTACCGCTTCGGTGAGCACACCCCCCTGCTCAAACCCGACGTAACCCGGCGGCGCGCCGATCAGCCGCGCAACCGAATGCTGCTCCATGAATTCGCTCATGTCGATGCGGATCATCGCCTGGTCGTCGTCGAACAGGAACTCCGCGAGCGCCTTGCAGAGCTCGGTTTTGCCGACACCGGTCGGGCCGAGAAACAGGAACGAGCCGATCGGACGCTTGGGGTCGCCGAGCCCCGCGCGCGAACGGCGCACCGCATCCGCGACCGCGACGACCGCTTCGTCCTGCCCGACGACGCGCGCGTGCAGCCGGTCCTCCATCTTGAGGAGCTTCTCTTTCTCGCCTTCCATCAGCCGCGAGACGGGCACGCCGGTCCAGCGGCTGACGACCTCCGCAATTTCGTCAGGCGTCACCTCCTCGCGGAGCATGCCGCCGCCGGATGCGTGCAACGCGCTGAGTTTTTCTTCGCGTTCGCGCTGCTCTTTTTCGAGTTCCGGCAGTTCGGCGTAGCGGATTTTTGCGGCCTGTTCGAGTTGGCCGGCGCGCTGCGCATTGTCGAGTTCCGTGTGCTTTTTTTGAATCTGCTCTTTGATCGCTTTGATTTTGTCGATCGCGCCTTTTTCGTTGTCCCACTGCGCAGTCAGCCGCGTATCTTCTTCCTTCAACTCGGCGAGCGTCTTCTGCACCTGCTGCAGATGCTTTTTACTCGCGTCGTCGGATTCTTTCTTGATCGCCTCGCGTTCGATCTCCAACTGCATGATGCGCCGGCGCAATTCGTCCAGCTCCTGCGGCAACGAATCATTTTCGATACGCAAGCGCGAAGCCGCTTCGTCGATCAGGTCGATTGCTTTGTCGGGCAATTGGCGATCGGGAATGTAACGATGCGAGAGCGTCGCGGCCGCCACCAGTGCGCTGTCCTGAATGCGCACACCGTGGTGGGCGTCGTAGCGTTCCTTCAAGCCGCGCAGAATCGCGATCGTGTCTTCGACCGTCGGCTCGCCGACGTAAATCGACTGGAAGCGCCGCTCAAGCGCCTTGTCCTTTTCAATGTTCTGGCGGTATTCCTCAAGCGTCGTTGCACCGATGCAGCGCAATTCGCCGCGCGCCAGCGCCGGCTTGAGGAGATTTCCCGCATCCATTGAACCTTCGGTTTTTCCGGCCCCAACAACCGTGTGCAACTCGTCGATGAAAAGAATGATTTCGCCCGCGGAATGCGTCACCGCCTGCACGACCGCTTTCAAGCGCTCTTCGAATTCGCCGCGATATTTGGCACCCGCAATGAGCGCGCCCATGTCGAGCGCGATGATCTTCTTGTCCTTCAGCGCCGTCGGCACGTCGCCGGAGAGGATGCGCTGCGCCAAGCCTTCGACGATCGCCGTCTTGCCGACGCCGGCTTCGCCGATCAATACCGGATTGTTTTTTGTACGTCGCGCGAGCACCTGCATGCAGCGGCGAATTTCATCGTCGCGACCAATGACCGGGTCCAACTTGCCCTGCCGCGCGACCTCGATCAGATCGCGACCGTATTTCTTAAGCGGCTCGTACAAATCTTCGGCGGATTGCGACGTCACTGATTGATTGCCGCGAATCGCCCGCAGCGCCTTCAGCACATCATCGCGCTTGACCGCACTGAGCTTCAGAATCTCTTTCGCTTCGCCGTTCACGCTCGTCAGCGCCAGCAGCAGATGCTCGCTCGCGACGTATTCGTCCTTCATCTGCTTGGCTTCATTTTGGGCGGCGTTCAGCAATTCGGTGAAGTCGCGGCTTGCCGAGAGCGAACTTCCCGTCGCGCGCGGCAGCCGGCCGAGCTCCGACTCGGTCATGGAGCGAATATTCTCTACCGCAGCGCCGGCTTTCTGCAGCAATGGGACGATAATGCCGCCTTCTTTTTCGTCGCCTTGCATCAGCGCATGCAGCACGTGCAAACCGGTGACCTGCGGGTTACCGCGGGATTGCGCAAGCTGCTGCGCAGATTGAATCGCGGTCGCGGCTTTGATGGTGAATTTGTCGAGATTCATGCTTTCAGATCCTTTCGCGCGCAAGACGAATCGTATGCAGCGATCATGGTATTGCATTTTCCATACCACGGCATGTGCGACGGCTTTCCACGCGCTGAAGCCGACGGCTTACCTGCCATTTGTCACGGCTTGTGCCAGAATGGCAAATTCAGCCATCTCCTGAAGAATTCGACAGGACGAAAAGCGATTGCTGGAGCGACCCTCAACGGATTACAATTTTGTTCTGAGCGCTGACTACATGGAGAGAACAAAACAGATGTCCACAACGATTCGTAGTGTTCTGATCGCTGCGTTCCTGATTGCCGGTTCGTTTTACAGTCGTGCAGGCGTGTTGCAGTTCGATGCATCATGTGACAACTTCTGGAACACCTGCTGTGACTGCGGCGTCAACATGAAATGCAATAATTGGAGCGTTCCGGCGTCGATTGCGCCGCTATGCCCCAGTCTCCCGAGCCTGGCGGATGACCTCACCATCACGCTTCCCTGCACAATTCAAGCGGGCATGTCCGGAACGGCAGGCACGCTACAGCAATCCGGCAGCACGTTCACGCTTAACGGCAATTTGTCGGTAAACACCGATGCCGCGTTCGATGGACCGGTGCTGTGGAACTCCGGAACGATCGCCCGCGCTTCCAGCAATGTCGCGATGATCGACATCAATAACGACATGACGATTCAGGGGAGTGACCAGAAATTCCTCGGCGGAAATGCTGGATTGCTGAACGGCGGCGTGGAAGTTGTGAACAATTCCACGATTACCTGGTCCGGCTCCGGCGGACTGCAGATGGGCCCCATCCCCGGCAATATTTCTCCGGCCACCTTGCGAACAACAACGGGCAACCTATTCGACGTGCGGAACGACTCGTCCATTATCGGCACAGGGTTCGGACTAGGTCGGATTGACGTGGAAGGCACGCTTCAGAAATCCGCCGGAAGCGGCGTGAGCGATTGGAACGTAATACTTCGCAACAGTGGGTTGGTTCACGTGCAAACGGGAAGTCTGAAGTTGGACGGTTCGGGTGAGGCGTCGGGCGAATTTCGCATCGACGCCGGTGCCCAGTTGACGTTCGCTACGGTGTTTTTCTTCGAGTTTAAGCCGGGGATTGAATTCACGGGTGACGGCGATGTGGTCCTGGTCGATACCGGATCGAATGTCGGAATACTCGTGCAGGAAGATATCGAACTCAATCGTCTGCGCGTGGAAAACTCTGGTGCAGTCGGGCCGACGTCGAATTTCGGCTCCATCACCATGACCGAACTGCTCGAAGTGGACGGCGCGCGTTTCTTTCCGCCCGTAATCATCGCGTCCGGTGCGCGACTCGTTCAGGACGGACCCAATGAAAGCTTCTTCGGCGATCTGAATATCGCCGGCGAAGTAGACATCATCCAGGGGAATCTCTCCACGAGCGATCGCACGCTGACCGTCGAACCAAGCGGCGTCGTCGAGATTCGCGACGGCGCGGCCCTGCGGACCGCCGGACTGTCCAATCTGCACATCCAGAACAACGGCACCATTCAAAAAACAACCGGCAACGGAACCGCGTCGGTGCTGGCCGATTTCTTCGAGTTGTTTTTCAACAACGCCGGCGGGCTGATTCATGTCGGAACCGGCACACTCGA
>JBFWWY010000140.1:0-7736 GCA_050245935.1 Phycisphaerae bacterium
GATGTCGGCAAGGGATTGCTGCTGATCCGTTGTCAGGATCGGCTCGACCTGCGTGATCATCTCCTGGAACATTTCGCGCGGCCCCTGCGCGGTTTCCAGTTCGCCGCGAAGCTGATCGACCAACGCGAAATCGCCGGCCTGCTCCGCATCGCGAATCTGGCCCATTTTTTCGAAACGGGCTGCAATCGCCTGCTGATACGGTTGCACAATTTCATCAAACTGGACGTATTGCTCATCGCTCAGGCCGAGCTGCTCGCTCATGCGATCCATCATGCGGGAAAAACGCGCCTGCGGATCGCCGCCGCCGCGCCTGCCGCGCATGCCCCGTTCGCCGCGAAAGCCGCGCTCGCGAATCTGCGGCTGGTCGGCGTCATTCTCCGGCGATTGTGCGGCGGAAATGGCAACGTTTGCCCCCACTAAGGCCAGACCGGTCATTATCCATACGGCAAATTTTTTCATGACTACTTTGCTCCCATCGTATTTCTCGTCTCCCGTGCGCTTTCACACGATCCCGCAGTATAACGCTCAAGCTGCTCCATTATTGCCGACGTCGTACATGCATTTTCTATTCAGCGCTGCGTCGCATACCCTCTTGAATGGCGGCAATATGTGCCGGCGTCGTACCACAACACCCGCCGAGGATTGTTGCCCCCAAATGCCGCCATGTGCGTGTGAAAGCGGCATATTCCGCTGGTGTCGCAAATTCCGCATCGTGCCAGCCGGGCAACGGCACGGCGTTGTCGACATGTGCATAGGCCGCGACCGGCGTCGGCCCGACAAATTCCGACAATGCGGGCAGCCAACGACTGATTCCAGACGGCGGCATGCAATTCAGCCCGATCGCGACGGGGTGATATTCATGCACCGCTTCGATGGCGTCGCGCAGCGCGTCGCCGCCGAGCAGCCGACCGTCTTCCTGCAACATGAAAGACACCGCCAGCGGGAGGTCGTTGGCATGAACGGCGGCGGCAGCGCTGCGCGCTTCGCGGATCGTGTTCATTGTTTCCAGCCAGACCATGTCCGGGTTCGCACCGGCCAGCCATCTGCCGGTTCGCGTATGGGCCTCGTGCAGCGTCGCGTCGTCAGGCGTTTCGTCGGGGCAATAGCAATCTGCGAGGGGTCCGAGGCTGGCGGCAACGAGAATTTCGCGGTCCACCGCGCCGGCGGCATCGCGCGCGATCCGGACGGCTGACGCGGCCAGCCGCGCGCCGTCACTTGCCCGGTTTACTCGATCGAGAATTCCTGCATGGACGCGAAACGTGTTTGCAAAAATGACGTCTGCGCCAGCCTGCACAAAATCCGCGTGGATCTCGCGAAGCGTGGCGGGCGCCGCGTCAATCGCTGACGCCGACCAGAGTGGTGCGGGCGTGGCAATACCGCGGCGCTCCAGTTCTGTCCCGAGCCCGCCGTCGAGGACGACCGGCGTTTGCTGCAAGAATTTTTTTACGCGGCCTCGCGTCATTTTTCGTGATTCTCCGATTGCTCGTATCATACCCCGCATGAAATTCGACATGCTCATTCGAAACGGTCGCGTCATTGACCCGTCGCAAAACATCGATCGCGTTGCCACCGTGGCGATTCGCGAGGGAAAAATCGCCGAGATCGGCGACCTCAAGAATGTCACCGCCGACAACGACATCGACGCCAGCGGGTTCATCGTCTGCCCCGGACTGATCGATATGCATGTCCATCTGCGCGCGCCGGGAATGGAGGAGGCCGAGACCATCGATTCCGGGACAGCGGCGGCGGTCGCGGGCGGATTCACCGCGATTGCGTGCATGCCCAACACCAAGCCCGCGCTCGACAACGCGACAATGATTCGCGGCGTGTTGCACGAAGCTGCGCAATCCGCCCATTGCCGTGTCTACCCGATCGGCGCGATTACGAAGGGCCGACGCGGTGAGGAGCTTGCGGATATCGAATTGATGCGCGAAGCAGGCGCGGTCGCGTTCAGCGATGACGGTGACGGCATTCAGGACGCCGGGGTGTGCTTCAAGGCAATGCAGTACATGAGCGGCAGCGACAGCTTATTCATTCAACATTGCGAGGACCGATCGCTGGCGGCGGGTGGCTGTGTGCATGCCGGCGCAGTCGCGGATCGGCTCGGTTTGCCGGGGCTGCCGGCGCTCGCGGAAGAAGTGATGGTGCAGCGCGATGTGCAGCTCGCGCGGGGCGCGGGCACACGCTATCACATGTGCCACATCTCGACTGCGGGCGCGGTAGAAATCATCCGCCGGGCCAAGGCCGACGGTATCGCGGCGACAACCGAAGTTTGCCCGCATCACTTGCTATTGACCGACAAAGAATGCGAGCGATTCGACGCAAACTGGAAGATGAATCCGCCGCTGCGCACGCAGGAAGACGTCGATGCGTGTCTGGCGGGCGTGCGCGACGGCACGATTGATTGTCTGATCACCGATCACGCGCCGCATCCGCCGGAAACAAAGTCGCTGCCGCTGGAAGAAGCGTCGTTCGGCATTGTCGGTCTGGAGACAGCGCTCGGCTTGTTCATCAAAGCGCTCATCGACCCGGAGATTATCGGCTGGCCGCGACTGGTCCATGCGATGTCGACCGCGCCCGCAGAAATCTTACGCGTGCCCGGCGGCACGTTACAGAAGAACGCGCCGGCCGACATCACACTCATCGACCCGCAACGCAAGTGGACCGTAGATGCGAATGCGTTTCGTTCCAAAAGTCGAAACACGCCGTTTGATGGTTGGAAGCTGCGCGGGAAAGCGGTGATGACGATCGTCGGCGGCGTAAAGAAATTTTCGGAACTGTAGCGCCGGGTTCGGGCGAGACGCCCCGACCACCCAGTTGGCGCGAGGCCTGCGCCACAGAGTCGGTGCACTGAACAGCACGTCTGGTCTGCGGCATGCCTGAAACGTTAAGCCGAATTTACCCGCCGCTCGGCGTTTGAACGGGTGGTGCGGGGCGCGCGACAGGCACTCTCTGGGGAGCTGATTTTACTTTCGGCTTGGTCGACAGGGCCCATCCTAGCGCGGCGATCGTCAGGACAACTTGCACCACGGTGCCGGGCCACGGATTGCCGGCGTCCCCAACCGCCATGATCATCGTCACATAAGGCGAAATCTGCGACGCCTTGTACTCGAATTCCGGCTCGCTATACACGTCGACCTGGCTTTGATACGCGAAAATTCCATCGATGATGAACGGGGCACCACGCAAGACCAGGATGAGGAAAAGCAAGAAAGCGATTCCCGACTTTCCCCGGAGCGCCGCGCGATAGAGTATCGCAAGGTCGAATACGAACGTCGCGAAGATTGCGAGCGGCACCGCACCGTGACTAATCAGCCTGGTGATCTCCGCCCAGTTTATTTTTGACTGCGAGATGAGTTGGGCACCCGCCAGAAACGTTCCGACGACAAAGGAAGTGAGAATCGCGGCGAGGACAAAAAACCGAGTCAGCAGTCCTCCGCGTCCGATCGCGCCGCGCCGAACAAACTGCACCATACTGACAGCCGCTGCGCGAAGCGGATAATACGCGAGGAACATCATCAGAATGGAGGTCGCGACAATGTAGACATCGGCCATCTCACTGACGTTGCTGCGCGCGCTGGAATCGATCAGGCTCAGCCGGATACCGGCCAGCGATACCACGCCGAAGAGTCCGACGAACAATGCGCCGAGCGGCACGCCGAAGACCGTCATGCGATTGGCACGAACCTTCTGGCTGGCAGCGAAGAGGAAAAGGAGTGCGAAAGCCGCTTGCGCAAGCACGGACAGTGCAATTGTTTCGGTGACCATCTGCGCACTGGGCCCGATTCCGGTCGTCATCCCGGAAAACAGCACGAGCCCGGCCGCGCCGATGAGGATTGCCACACCCGGCGAGAGCGGCACCAGAAACGGCAGGAAAAAGACCAGCAGAAACGGGGACGTGACTGATTTTTTCGGCGAATGCAGCGAGAGCAGCAGCGTCGCTGTGCAGTACAGCACCGAAAGGCTGAGAAAAACAAGCTGGGTCCCGAACCATTGCCCCGCCGCGCTACCGGGCAACGCGCCGACGCCCTTCGCGCGAAGGCCCGCGAAGATCACGCCCATCAGCAAACCGGTGGCGAACAACAGCCACGAGACGATCGGCGGACCGGTGAGATAGCCCAGCGCAATGCGCAGACCATTCATCGGCGCCAACTGGTGCGATTCCAGCATGCCGTTTTCGGAATCGCGCATCACGGCCTTGCGGATCGCGAAAGGTGCCATGAGGAGCACAAAAGCCCCCTGCGCAACGCTGACCCAGATCAGTGCCGTCGCGCTCGCTTTCCCGAGCAATTCGTCGCGCTGCCGCTGACTGGGTTGTCCGTTGTATTCGGAGAGATGGAAGCGATAGGTGACGTACCAGACCGCCGCCATCAGCACGATGAACAAGCCGAGGTAAATCAGAATCGTGCGGCGGCCGCCGGTGATGCGATAATGAAGATTCCAGAACGGGTTGAACGACATAGATCAGTCCACTTGCGCCACACCGGCGCGGATATAAGCTTGTTCGAGATCGACCGCGCTTTTGCGGAATTCGATAATCGGAAGCCCCGCGTTGATGAGCTTCTGCAACAATTCTGCGGTCCCGTCCGCGTCGGCGTCGGTTTCAATGACGAATTTGTCATCCTTGATCTCGATCGCTTTCACACGCGCGAACGACGCAAGTCGATTCTTGAGGTCACCGATGCGGCGTGCGAGCGAGACGTGATAGCGCGCTACCCCGGCATCATGCAGGTCTTCAACAAAGTTCGCGACTGTGCTGAAGCGCAGCGCGCGGCCGTGTTCCATAATCAGAATGTGCGTGCAGTAGTCCGCCAGGTCCGCGAGGATATGCGAGGAAACAATGATCGCCTTTCCCTGATCGCGGAGCGAGGCCAGCAACTGCCGAAACTGCAGCCGACCGGCCGGATCGAGGCCCGCCGCCGGCTCATCGAGGAGGACGATGTGCGGATCGGGCAGCAGCGTGCGCGCGACGGCGAGGCGCTGCCGCATGCCCCGTGATAGCGCCTTAATCTCTGAATCACGCTTGTCCTGCAGCCACAACTGCTCCAGCCAGTAATCGATCCGCTCGCTTTGGAGCTTGCGATCCATGCCGTAGCAATCGCCGATGAAGCCGAGAAACTGGCTGACGGTGATGTTGTCATAGACCGGCGGCGTGTCGGGTGTGAAGCCGAGCGAGGCGCGGGCCATTGTTTCCGTGGGGTTGAGATCGGTGCCTTGAATGCGCACATTGCCATTCGCGACAGCCTGCAGTCCCGCCGCAGCGCGCAGGGCGGTGGTTTTCCCCGCGCCGTTCGGCCCGATCATGCCGAGGAGTTCGCCGCCGTCAAGCTTGAACGTGAGATTATCGACTGCGCGAAAGTCGCCGAAGTCGACGGAGACGTTTTGTAATTCCAGTAGTGTTTCACTCATATTTTTGAAGCTCGCAAGGATGCGGCGTATCATCCGGTGGAGACGCCGATCGGGCAACCGGCACCTACACAAATATCTATACGGATTTTCCTGTGCGAATCATGTGGCAAAATAACGCGATGCCGTCGCTTTGGCAGATACCACTCCTTTTCGGTCTGATGCTTATTCTCATCGGCGTGCTGATTATTGCGTTTCCAGTCCTCATTAATTACGCGGTTGCGACGATGTTTATCTTCGCCGGCGTGTCTATGCTGGGCGTTGCGTGGAGTTCTCGCACGCGATCCCGCGTGCAGCGTGTCGACGATGATTGGGTCGTCGAAGACGGGATGCAAACAAGGATTGAGGACTAGCGCTTTCACGCTGATGATTCTGTAGGGTGGGCAGAGCACGTGAAACCCACCACTTTCTGTGCGGCAAACAGTTCGAACCGATGCATGGGACAAAATGCCACCCGACCTGGACCGTTGCTTGCCGCAACGTGTTCGGATTAACCGTCGCTGCCGATTTCTTCCGGGTCTTCCTGAGGTGCATTGCTCGTCACCACTTTGCCGTCGGCATTCACGCCCGCCGGGCGACCGCCTTTGCGCGGGTCGCTCATTCCGATCAGTGTGCCGTCGGGCTTGATCTGCAGTGCCTGAACGACACCGATCTTGCGTTGCGCGTTGAACGTGTGACCGAGCGCTTCCAAGGCTGCGACGAGCGGAGGCGGGAGCGGCTTGTCTGAATAGATCTCGTCGGGCTGCCACTGATGGTGAATTCTCGGCGCAATGACTGCTGCATCGAGCGGCATGTCACGCTCGAGGACGTTGAGCATCACCTGCAGCACACTTGTGATGATGCGCGGGCCGCCGGAGGCGCCGAGTGCGAGCACCGGCTTGCCGTCTTTCAGCACGATGGTCGGCGTCATGCTCGACAACGGTCGCTTGTTGGGCGCGACCGCATTCGCCTCACCCTGAATCAGGCCGAAGTAATTCGGTTCGCCGGGATTGGCGGCAAAGTCGTCCATCTCGTTGTTCAGAATGATTCCCCATTCAGGAACGACAAGCAGACTGCCGAATTCGGTGTTGATTGTTTCCGTCATCACCACGACGTTGCCGAAGCGGTCAGCCACGCACAGGTGCGACGTTCCCGAATCGTCCCGCTGACCAGCAAAGCCGTACGAATTCACATCTTGCGCGTGGTCGACAGAGATCTTCGCGGCACATGCCTTCGCGTGGGATTCGCTCATCAATCGCGTCATCGGTACCTCGGCGAAATCCGCGTCGCCGAGCCAGCGGGCGCGGTCGGCGAAGGCGTGCTTCATTGCTTCGATGAACAGATGTGTTTTGGCGGGCGCGTGTGGCGGCAGATTCCTGTAAGCGGGCAACACCTGCAGAATATTGAGTGTTTCCGCGAGACAGATACCGCCTGACGACGGCGGCGGCATCGTGACGATTTCGAATTCGCCGTAACGAAGGCGCACCGGCTCGCGGGCGCGTACGCGGTAGGAAATCATGTCCTGCATGGTAAGCAGGCCGTTGTCAGCCTGGACCGCTGCGACAATCGCTCGCGCGATCTGGCCGTGATAAAAGTCGTCGACACCGACCGCTGCGAGGCGACGCAGAGTCTTTGCGAGCAGCGGCCGCTTAATTCGCGTGCCGACTTCGGGTGCGCCGCTTTCAAACAACGTTTCGCGCAACACGTTCATGCGCTGCGTCAATGCTGGGTGCTTTCGGTAGACCTGCTCAATTGTGAGGCACGCGTTGCGGTAGGCTTGATCAGCGGGAAAGCCCTGTTCACAGAGGTCGATCGCGGGTTGTGCGAGTTTGGCGAACGAACGCGAGGCAAGGCGCTTTTCGATCGCGGACAAACCCGCGAGCAGGCCCGGCGTGCCCACGCCTTTCCCGCCGTAAACGGATGGTGACGGACCATCGGCGGCGGCGGCATGAGCTTGTTTGTAAATGTCGCGCGTGGCGGCCTCCGGCGCGCATTCACGGAAATCGAGGACGATGAAGGTCTGGTCTTCCGCGCGATACGCGATGAAGAATCCGCCGCCGCCGATGCCGGTGCTCTGCGGTCGCGCGACGGTGAGCGCGAGCGATGTTGCGATGGTCGCGTCGAAGGCGTTGCCGCCGTCGGCGAGAATGCGAGCACCGATCTCGCTCGCGACGGGCGAGTCGGAGACGACGAGGCCGTGCTTGCTGGTGACCAGATGCGAATCTGGTGCGTCGGCGAGAAAGAGCGACACGATGAGCGTGAGTGATAATGTTGCCATTTGGGCAGTATCGCGGAGCGGTGCGGGCGTGTGCAAGTGAAAGATCAGACCCGTCCCGATGGCCATCGGGACG
>JBFWWY010000141.1:0-7704 GCA_050245935.1 Phycisphaerae bacterium
ATATCGACAAAAAATCGCGCGAACAGTTCGAAATGCGGACGCATAAACGCGTCATCGACATTTTTGAGCCGAACGCGCGCACGGTTGAAGCGTTGAACCGGCTCGTCGTGCCGGCGGGCGTTTTCGTAAAGATCAAAGCGTAGGCCATTCCCGGCCTACGTAATTTTTTTCGGCGTAGCGCCGGCGACTGAATCGTCGGCGTGAGGTAGGAGTTTCGCCTGATGATTCCGGCGATCTTAGGAAAGAAAATCGGCATGACGCAGATCTTCCAGGAAGATGGAAGGCGCGTACCTGTCACCATTATTCAAGCTGGTCCGTGCACGGTATTGCAGACAAAGACGGCAGAGGGGCCGGACGGTTACAATGCGGTGCAACTTGGAATGGTGGACGTCAAGCCGCATCGCGCGACGCTGGCGGAAATCGGCCACTGTCGCAAGGCGCAGACGGCGCCGAAGCGTTTCGTTCGCGAAATCAGGCTGGACGATCCGACGGATCAGGAAGTCGGCGGAACGGTCACGGTGGAGCTCTTCGAGACGGCTGACGTGAAGTTTGTCGACGTGATCGGCGTCAGCAAGGGGAAGGGTCTGCAAGGCGGTATGAGGCGCTGGGGTTTCGGTGGCCAGCCGGGCTCGCACGGCACCGAGCGCAAACATCGTTCGCCGGGCAGTATCGGTGGTCGCGGCCAGAACCGCGGCACCAGCGGCGCGATCAAGAAGGGCAAGAAAATGGCCGGTCATACCGGCAATGTGCGAAAGACCATCCAGTCTCAGGCGCTGGTCGGCATCGACAAAGAGAACAATCTGCTGCTCGTCCGTGGAGGCGTTCCGGGTCCCAATGGCGGATTCGTGATGGTGCAGCGCGCGGTCAAAAGGCAGAACGGATAAGCCATGCTGACGATTCCAGTTTACAACGAAGCGGGTGACAAGGTCGGTTCGGAAGAGCTCGATCCGAAACTTCTGGGCGGAGAGCCGAATCTCGCGCTGCTCAAGCAGGCAGTCGTGATGTATCGCGCGAATCGTCGCCAAGGGACGGCCGCCACGAAAAGCCGCGGCATGATCGAAGGCTCAACGAAGAAGATCTATAAGCAAAAAGGCACGGGTCGCGCCCGAATGGGGAATTCGCGCCAGCCCGTGCGACGCGGTGGCGGTCATGCGTTCCGCAAGGATCCGCGCGATTTCGGTCATGCGATGCCGAAGAAGATGAAGCGCCTCGCCCGCAATCATGCGATCCTCGTCCGGCTGCAGGGGGAAGGTGCGGGGATCCTGGACGCACTCTCTTTCGACGCACCGAAAACCAAGCGGCTCGCGACGATGTTCGGCAAGCTGGGCGTTACCAAGGGGTGCGTGCTGGCGACCAAAGGTATGGATGTCAATCTTTACAAGAGCAGTCGCAATCTTCAGACTGCCGATGTTGTCGATGTCGCTGAATTAAACGCTGAGTCGGTTTTGCGACGCGGCAGACTGCTGTTCACGCGCGACGCATTCAAGGCTTTCAAGGACGGCTTGGCCGGAACGGCAAAGGCATAATTCGATGGATATTTACCACACAATTATTCGGCCGATCGTCACAGAAAAGACATCGCATCAGGCGACGTCTTCGACCAAGGTGCACGGGGGCACGTATACGTTTGATGTTCATCCGGACGCCAGCAAAGCGCAGATCAAGGACGCGGTGGAAAAGATCTACAACGTGCGTGTGATGGACATCCGTACGATGAACCGCACCGGGAAGTATCGGCGTTACCGGCAGTTCATGGGCAAGACCAGCAAGACCAAGCGGGCGATCATCACCGTGGATCGCAATAGTCATATTGATCTGTTTTAATCGCACGCTTTCGAAGGAACTACGATGGGTATTCGAGTTTACAGGCCAACATCTCCCGGACGTCGCAACGCGAGCGTAAACGACTACGCGGAGATTACCTATCGCAATCAGAACCGCCCCGAGAAGTCGCTCGTCGAGCGCATCGGCAAGAACGGCGGACGCAACCATCACGGCAAAATCACGGTGCGTCATCGCGGCGGCGGTGCCCGGCGCTTGTATCGCGTGATCGATTTCAAGCGCAAGCGCGACGGGGAGCCCGCGAACGTTCTGGAGATTCAGTACGATCCGAATCGCACCTGTCATATTGCGTTGATTGAGTATCCGGACAAGACAAAGAGCTACATTCTCGCGCCCCTGGGATTGAAAGCCGGGGACGTCGTGGAGAATGGTCCGGCGAGCGAACCGAAAGTCGGCAATTGCCTGCCGCTCCGGAAAATCCCGACGGGGATGGACATTCATAACATCGAAATGACGCCGGGCCAGGGTGGAAAACTGGTGCGTACCGCCGGCGTCGCGGCGCGCCTGATGGCACGGGAAGGGGACTGGGCGACGGTTCTGCTTCCGTCCGGCGAAATGCGTCAGGTTCGCAGTGATTGCCGGGCAACGATTGGTCAGATCGGTAACACGGACCACCAGAACGTGAAACTCGGAAAAGCAGGTCGTCGCCGGCACATGGGTTGGCGTCCGCAAGTACGCGGGAAAGCGATGAACCCGGTGGCCCATCCGTTGGGTGGTGGCGAAGGTCGCAGCAACGGTGGTCGTCACCCCTGCTCGCCGACCGGTGTTCTGGCCAAGGGTGGAAAGACGCGAAACCCGCGGAAGCAGTCCAATAAGCGGATTCTTCGTCGGCGCATGACGAAGTCGTACGGCGAATCCAAGCTGCGACGCAAATAGTAGATTTTGAACGCAAGGTAAGGAAATCGGGATATGCCGAGAAGTCAGAAAAAGGGCCCCTACGTCGACGAGCAACTCTTCCACAAGGTTGCGGCGGCGCGCAGCGAAGGTGGAAACCGCGCCGTGCGTACGTGGAGTCGGCGATGCACGATCGTGCCGGAGTTCATCGGCGCGAAATTCGAAGTGCATAATGGTCGGAAATTTTTGGAAGTCTACGTGACGGAAGACATGGTGGGCCACAAGCTCGGGGAGTTTGCACCCACCCGCACGTTCAAGACACATACGCAACGGAAATAAGCGATGGCAAAGGTCAAGACAAATGTTGCCCGTCCCGGCTACTCGGCCATGCATCGGTACGCCCGCATTGCCCCGCGCAAAGTTCGACTGATCACAGACATGATCCGCGGGATGTCATGCAACCAGGCCGTCGAGACGCTGCGATTTACTCACAACCGTGGGGCTTCGTTCGTCACCAAGGTGTTGCAGTCGGCGATGGCCAATGCAAACGAGCAGGAAGCAAACATGAATCGCTTGCGGGTCGCAGAAGCTCGCGTCGATGAAGGTCCGATTATCAAACGTTGGCACCCGAAGGATCGCGGCCGCGCGCATCCGATTTTCAAGCGGACGAGCCATATCGTTGTTGCAGTGAGTGAGGTTTAGTCCGTGGGACAAAAAGTACATCCGATCGGTTTTCGCGTCGGTGTGACCGAAGAGTGGAAGTCTCGCTGGTATGCGCCGAAGGCGTCTTTCGGTGAGTTTCTCGTCGAATACGAACGTATCCGGCGGTTCTGCGATGACAAGTTCAACAAGCAGCCGCCTTATGCCGGCGTCTCCAAAGTTGAAATTGAACGCACGCGCGATGAAGTCAAAGTGACATTGTTCACGGCCCGCCCCGGCGTCGTTATTGGTGCCAAGGGTGCGGAAGTTGAAAAGTTGAAAGGCGAACTTGAGGATCTCATCGACCGCCGCGTCGCGGTCAACATTATCGAGATCAAAGAACCGGACCTGGATGCCCGGCTGGTGGGAATGGCGATTTCCGAGCAGCTTCGCAAACGCGCCAGTTTCCGGCGTGTGATGAAGCAGCGCTGCGAGGCGGCGATGGCAGCCGGAGCACGCGGAGTCAAGATCATTTGCTCTGGCCGACTGGGCAATGCGGAAATGGCCCGCACGGAAACGCAGATGCTTGGCGCGATTCCGCTGCAGACACTGCAGGCTGAAGTGGATTATGCGATCACCGTCTCCACGACGACCGTGGGAACCATCGGCATCAAGGTTTGGATCTACAAAGGCCGGTACGGCGAAGCCGAAGCACAGGCCCAGGCCGGGCAGCGGGACGGCCGATTCCGGAGACGGGGCCGACGCTAAGTTTCGCGGTTTACGCAAGATTAATTGAAAGGATTGCGCCATGCCGGCCAACATGCCGAAGCGCGTAAAATATCGAAAATCGCAGAAAGGGCGCAACCGCGGCAATGCGTCGAGCGGCAATTTTGTCGCGTACGGCGAATACGGCCTGCAGGCGCTCGATGCCGGTCGCGTGAACGCACGGCATATTGAGGCCGGTCGTATCGCGGCGCAGCACTTTCTACAGCGCGAAGGCCGCGTATTCATCCGCGTATTCCCGCACAAGCCGATTTCGTCCAAGCCGCTGGAAACGCGAATGGGCAAGGGCAAAGGCGAGCCGGACTATTGGACATCGCTGGTGAAGCCCGGCACGATCATGTATGAAATCAGCGGCGTTCCCAAGGAAGTCGCACGGGTTGCGATGTTGCGCATCTCGCACAAGATGCCGGTGCGCACACGCTTTGTGGAACGCGTTCAGTCGTATTAAGCGTTGGATAGGATATCGTTGCAATGAAGATCGAAGCATTTCGCGCGATGAAAACGGATGAATTGCACGGCGAACTGGAGCGGTTGCGCCGGCACCTGTTCGATTTGCGTGCCCAAGGGGTTACGGAGAAGCTCGAAGATCCCACCCAGCTTGGCAAGGGTCGGAAGGACATTGCGCGGTTGCTGACTACGTTGCGCGAACGGAATGAGAAGAATATTGAGCAGCATCAGGCGCATTTGACGGCGCGATCTGCTCGAGGATAGACGATTTTGCGATCCTCCTGCTGGAGTGTCGCGTTCAGGGAGTTCGGTCCAGTATGTCGACCAGCGAAACAAAGAATCAAACGCCGCGAAAGAGTCGCGCCACGCGGATCGGCGTGGTGTCGTCGGCCGGCCGTGACAAGACGGTGGCCGTGACAGTCTCTTATCGCGTGTTACACCCGAAATACGGGAAGATCATGGAACGCAACTCAAAGCTGCATGCACACGATGAAGAAAACGCGTGCAGCAAAGGCGATCGCGTTGAAATCGTTGAGACGCGGCCCATGAGTAAAACAAAGTCGTGGCGTGTGGTCCGCATTCTGGAGAAGGCGCCGGAGCAGCCGGGAGTCTCGCGATGATTCAGATGTACACCCAGCTCAACGTTGCGGATAATACCGGCGCGAAAAAGCTCCAGTGCATTCAGGTTCTCAAAGGCGGGGCGGCCGGGCACGGCAAGAAGCGCTTGCGCAATGGCGGCGTTGGTGACATTGCCGTCTGTTCTGTTCGTGAAGCGCTTCCCACCTCGGAACTGAAAAAGGGCGACAAGGTCAAGGTCATCATCGTTCGCACGAAGTACCCAACGCGCCGCGACGATGGTTCGTATGTCCGCTTTGACAGCAACGCCGGCGTCATTATCGACGAAAACATGAACCCGCGCGGGACACGCGTTTTCGGAGCGGTCGCCCGCGAGCTTCGCGAAAAGAACTTTACGAAAATTATCTCGCTCGCTGAAGAGGTGTGGTAACGATGGCTGCGCGGATTCGCAAAGACGATTTGGTCGAAGTGATTTCCGGCGCGCACAAAGGGGCGCGCGGGAAGGTGCTGAGGTTGTTTCACGGCAAAGATCGTGTGATTATCGAAGGCATCAATATGGTGTATCGCCACGTGCGCGCCAGCCAGCGGAATCCGCAGGGTGGTCGTGTCCAGCGCGAAGCGGCAATCCATATGTCGAATGTGCAGCCGGTGGATCCCAGCACAGGAAAAGCCACCCGCGTCCGCTTCAAGACGAAGATGGAAGGCGGAAAGGTCGTTGCGAAGCAGCGAACCAGCGTTGCGGGCACGTCGCTCAATGAGATCAAGCGATCGAACAGCAATAAGTCCGGCGGGAAATCAGGCGGAGGGGCGAAATAATGGCACGTCTGCTTGAGAAATACCGCAAGGAAGTATTGCCTGAGTTGCAGCAAGAGCTCGGGCGCAAGAACGTGATGTCGATGCCGAAGCTGACAAAGATTGTGCTGTCAGCCGGATTGGGCAAGGCCGTGGCCGAGTCCACAAACAAGGCCGGTGAGACAAAGCGGTTCGTCGAAGCCGAGGAGTCGCTGACCACGATCGCGGCACAGAAGGCAGTCCGGACGAAGGCGCGAAAAAGCGTTTCGAATTTCAAGCTGCGTCAGGGTTACGACGTTGGGCTGATGGTCACGCTGCGCGGCAAGCGAATGTACGAATTCCTGGATCGACTGGTTTCGCTGGCAATTCCGCGTGTTCGCGACTTTCGCGGTTTGAATCCGAACAGTTTCGACGGGCGCGGGAACTATGCAACCGGGTTGACCGAGTTCGGCGTGTTTCCCGAAATCAATCCCGATCGCGTCAGTTATCAGCAGGGTTTCAATATTGTTTTTTGCACGAATGCCCGCAACGACGCGGAAGCAAAGTCGTTGTTGACGAAATTGGGCATTCCTTTCAGGAGTTAAGCGGCTTATGGCTCGAACATGTTTGATCAATAAGGCAAACCGCAAGCCGAAATTCAAAGTGCGTGCCGTCAATCGGTGCCAGCTTTGTGGCCGGCCGCGCGCGGTCTACCGCAAGTTCAAGATTTGCCGCTTGTGTTTTCGGGATTTGGCAAACCTCGGTCGCATTCCGGGTGTTCGTAAGGCAAGTTGGTAAGGGAACTATCGAGTATGGCTACATCTGATCCGGTTGCCGACATGCTTACCCGTATTCGCAACGGTGTTCGCGTGGGAAAAAAGCACGTGAACATCAAGCGTAATAAGGTTTGTCTTGGCCTCGCCGGCGTGCTCAAGGACGAAGGCTATATCAACGGTTTCAGTGAGATCGACGACTCCAACCAGGGCGAGATTCGCATCGAGTTGAAGTACAGCGATCTCGGCGAGTCCGTGATTCAGGATCTTCAGCGATCCAGCAAGCCTGGTTGTCGGCGTTATTGCGGCTACAAGGATATTCCCCGCGTACTGGATGGACTCGGCATCGCCGCGATTTCCACCAGTAAGGGTGTTCTCAGTGACAGACGGTGCCGCAGCGAGCAGGTCGGCGGCGAAGTCCTGTGTTTGGTATGGTGAAGTAATGTCGCGAATTGGAAAACGTACAATCCCGATTCCCAGTGGTGCCAAAGTTGACGTTTCCGGCCGGAAAGTCAGCGTGACCGGCCCGAAGGGTACCCTCGCGATGAGCGTCAGCGATCCGATTTCCGTTTCGGTCGAAGGCGGCGAGATTCACGTCTCACGTCCGGACGACGAGAAACGCAGCCGGGCGCTTCATGGCCTGTCGCGCGCACTGATTGCGAATATGGTTGAAGGCGTCACGAACGGCTACAAAGTCGGAATGGAAGTCTACGGTACCGGCTACACCAGTAAGCTGTCCGGCAACACGCTGATGATCAACTGCGGGTTCATGGGTCGCGGATACGGCAAGCCGGCACAGTTCCAGATCCCGATTCCCGAGGGGCTGAAAGTTGAAGTGCAGACGGAAGCCGCGCGTGGTGAGTCCGATCCTGCGAAGTTCAGCGTGTCGGGCATCGACAAGCAGCAGGTCGGACAGTTTTGCGCTGAGGTTCGCAAATTGCGTAAGCCCGAGCCCTACAAAGGCAAGGGCATCCGGTACGCGGGCGAGCAGGTCCGTCGCAAGGTCGGTAAGCAGTTCGCAGGCGGCGGCTAATCCAAA
>JBFWWY010000142.1:0-7697 GCA_050245935.1 Phycisphaerae bacterium
TCCGTGCCGACCGTTCCTTGTCCAACTGTAGCGGTCGCGCCTCCGTGCCGACCGCCGACGTCGCAATCTTTCCAACAGCCGCGTCGCGACGAAGAAAATCACGGTGCTCTGGTCCAATCTGCGTGAAGGATGCGTCCGCGCATCTGTTGCGGATTCCTTTTCGCGCCGGATGTAAAGCGCGCGAAATCGGGCGAATTCACGCAGCGTGCGGACCATTCTCCTCGGCAATGGCGGGGGTCATGTACGTCGCCGGCGCTTCGACAATACGGCCCTCTTTCGGCTCCTCCCGTCGTCCCATCATTGCGACCGCCACACCGGCAAAAATCAGCCCCATCGCGAGCCACTCGTTCCAGCGCATGCGCTCCTTGAGCACAAAAAATGCGAACCCGATGAAAACAACAAGCGTAATTGCTTCCTGCAGCACCTTAAGCTGCGCCGCGCTGAACGGACCGTTCTGCGACGTGTGCCCGATTCGGTTGGCCGGCACCTGAAGAATGTACTCAGGCAAGGCAATCAGCCAGGAAACGCCGATCGCAAGCGGAATGCTCCATGCAGCGCGCTTCAAATGCCCGTACCACGCAAAAGTCATGAAGATATTGGAGCAAAAAAGCAGAACGATTGTTGAAATGGCCCGCATGTTCGTTTCTCGCTTCTCCCGGGTTGACTCAGCCACATTTGGATTGCGAGAAGCTACCTGAAAACGGGAAAGCGCGTCTAGCTCGCCTGAAGCACGAGCATAGCGGAGGCCATCGCCGCCATGCCGAGATCTTCAACGAGCGTGACGGTCGTCATCGGCAGATTCAGCACCGTACCCAGACACGCGCATCGGATTCGCTGCTTGTTGGCAAGCGCCCGCCACACCCCTGCCGCGCCGATCAGCATGACGATCAGCGTGAAAATATTGATGGCGATCGGGTAAAGCGCGAGAAAGTACGCGACACCCAGTGAAAGTTCGACAAACGGATACAGCCACGCCCACACCGGGAACTTTTTCGCGACGACGTCATACATGCGATACGCGTCGACGAATCCACGCAGATCAAGCAACTTGAAGAAACCGAATACAATGAAAAAACCTGCCATGAAACTATTCATCCACGAGGTGGGCGCGAAGTCACTTCGTCGGATCGCGTCCAGCACCGTCACTCCCGCGATGAACCCAATGATCAACAACAGCGGATAAAGACTCTCGCGCTTCTCCTCAATTTCAGATGTCTCTCCCGTCCGCGCTGAACTCGAATGAGGACGCTCCAGTCGATGCAGCCCCTCACCGCCATCACCACGGAGAGATTCGTCGGATCGCGGAGGATGTGGCACCGCGAGTTGATAGTCCCCCGCATGCGCGAGCGCAGTGCGGATGTTCTCGATCTCAACATCGGGTTCCATACGCAGCGTGACGCGCGGCGGAGTGCGTGTCACTACGGCATCCAGAATGCCCGGAACCGCGCGTAGCGAATTCGCAATTTTTGTCACGCACGCGTCGCAATGCATGCCGCGAATGGCTAGTTCTTTTTCCAACGCGTTCGGTGGCAATCCGTTCATTTCTCCGCAACCATCTTTTGACAGTAAAAACACAGCATCGGCGTCCGGCATCCGCCGGAGACACGCCATTGACTTCGATGATCGTAGACGAGGAGAAGTAACACGCCCCGGACATGTCTGGGATCCTGCCGCAACAGTACGCGGCGGGAATGCCTGAAAACAACAGTCACCCGATGGAAGACCTACTGCCGCAGCCACTCCGCAGGTGCGAAGCGGCCATCCGTCGCGCGGGCATTGAGCTGCTCGAGCAGCGCGCGGGTCGTCCGCGTTCCGATTTTCCGCGCCCACGCGATCGGTCCCATCGGATAATTTGTGCCCAGCCGCATCGCGGTATCAATATCTTCATCCGTCGCGATGCCGTCATCGATCGCAAGCGCCGCCTCGTTGATGATCGCGGCCAGTGTTCGTGCAAAGATATACTGCTCAGTCGACGAGCCGCTTTCGCGGGTCGCGCCGTCGCAGAAGCGTCGCACGGCGTTATACAACTCTTCGCGCATTTCGAATGATTTGCGGTCGCACAGCAGCGCCGGCATGGGGGTTTCGTGTTCATAGGAATACGCGCCGCGTTTCGTCTTGCGTCCGAGCTGACCCGCCTCAAAAAGCTTTGCCTGCAACGGGTGCGGCGTCAGTCGCGCCGGCCTTCCCATCTGTTCCCATACTGAACAGGAGACCGGGTAATTCACGTCAATGCCGATGAGATCCATCAGTGCGAACGGCCCCATTTTGAAGCCGCCGAGCCGGGTCAGCGTCGCGTCAATTTCGTCGATCCCGGCGACTCCCTCGTCGAGCAGGCGTAACGGTTCGAGGTAGTAACCTCGTGCCACACGATTCACGATGAAGCCCGGCGTATCCGCACAGCGCACCGGCGTTTTGCCCCATTCCCTTGCGATTTCGTAAATACGGTCCTGTGCGGGTTTTGAAGAGTGGTCGCCGGCGATGCACTCTACGAGCGGCATCAACGGAACCGGGTTGAAGAAGTGCATCCCAACGACCCGCGCGCGCGCCTCGACCGCATCGGCAATTTTGCGAATCGAAAGCGACGAAGTATTGCTCGCGAGTATTGTCGTATCGTTTGTTGCCTCCGCAGCTTGCTTCAACAGTGTGACTTTGACCTCGAAATTTTCCACAACCGCTTCCACGACCAGGACGCAGGGTCTCAGCGATGAGAAATCCGCTGCCGGCGTGAGCCGGCCCGAGGCGGCGGCGGCTTCCGACTCGCTCAGCCGGCCCTTTTCAACCAATCGCGCATATCGACTCCGGACACCTTCAATCGAATGGGCAACAACGGCCTCGGTTACATCTTTCAGCAGAACATGCCACCCCGCCGCCGCTGCGTCCTGCGCAATACCCGCTCCCATCGTGCCTGCGCCCAGAATACCTACAGTTGGCATCAGTGCCTCTCTTCCTTCCGTAATGCCGCCCCGCGTCGAGAAACACGGATGACCTGTGTACGTTGCGATCTGCCGCGCAGGCAATCGCCTGCGTGCATGAGCTTCGTCAGTCCTTTCGCAGCAACTTCCGTCGCTTCTGCGTAACAAACTCACGCACGTCCTTGGCGCTGTGCGTGTTCAGGACATCTTCTTTGCGGAGGCCGGCGCGCCGCGCCGTCATGACGCCGAACCGCATCTGATCGAAGTGATCGATTGCATGCGCGTCGCAATCAATGCAGATTTTCACGCCGCTGTCGCGCGCGAATCGTGCGTGCTGGTCTTTCATGTCCAGCCGATGACTGGAGGCATTGATTTCCAGCGCTGTCCCGGTCCGGGCGGCCGCTTCGCAGATGACTTCCATGTCAAGCGGCATCGCCTCACGCCGATTGATGAGTCGGCCTGTCGGATGCGCGATCAGATTGACATACGGGTTTTCGATTGCGGCCAGCGTACGGCGCGTGTTCGCGCTTTCGTCTGCGCTCATGCCCGCGTGAAGCGAGGCAATCACGAAATCGAGTTCTGTCAGGACGTCATCGGGATAGTCCAGCGTGCCGTCGGAAAGAATGTCCACTTCCGCACCGGCCCAAACCGTGATGCCTTTCGCTTTCACCGCAATGTCGCGGATCGCCTGAACATGCGCACGAAGCCGCTCCTCCGTCAGTCCATTGGCCACGAAGCTGCTTCGCGAGTGATCCGTGATACAGATATATTTGTAGCCGCGCGCCTTCGCGCCGCGGATCATCTCCTCAATCGTATTGCGCCCGTCGCTCGCGGTAGTATGCATGTGCAAATCACCGCGGATATCCTCCAGTTTCAGCAAATCCTTGGGTACCGCTCCGACAGCGAACTCACCCCGATCTTCTCGCAGCTCTGGCGGAATCCAGGGGAGATCGAGCGCACGATAGATGTCTTCCTCGGTTTCGGAAGCGATCACTTTCTTTCCTTCGGTGAGACCATACTCGTTCAGGCTCCAGCCGCGCTGGATCGCCATTTCGCGCAGCCGGACGTTGTGTTCTTTGCTGCCCGTGAAGTACAAATACGCGGCACCGAATGAGACCGCGGGCACAACACGCAAATCTACCTGAATCGTTCGATTGGGCCCGTAGAGATAGAGAATCGAACCTTTGGTTTCGCCGGCCCCGAAAACCTGCTGCGCATTCGCGTGTTCCGTGAATTCCCGAATGATGCCCGCGCCGTCACGCGCCACGCACAGCAAATCAATATCACCAACGGTTTCCGCCCCTCGTCGCAGACTGCCGGCATATTCGACACGCTCAACGCCATTCATACGCCCGAGCAGCTCGCGGAAATGTTCCGCGATGTCAGCCGCGACGCCGAGCCGCGTGCGCCCCGCGACGGTAGCGAGAAATGCCAGCCCCTGACGCAGCGATTCAACGCTTTTGGCACCAAACCCTTTGAGCTTTTCAAGCTCGCCTTTACTGATCGCATCGCTTAGCCGCTCGATCGAGTCAATCCCGCGCTCTTTCCACAACAGCGCGATCTTCTTCGGGCCCAGCCCCTGAATCCGGCGGAGTTCGAGCAACCCGCCGGGCACCACGGCCAGCAGTTCGTCTCGCAACGCGATCTTGCCGGTTTCCAGCAGCTCCGCGATTTTGTCCGCCGTGCCCTTGCCGACCCCGGGCAGACCGCCTAACTCACCGCGCGCCGCAAGGTCCTTCAACGAAGCGGTCAGATCACCGATTGTCCGCGCGACGCGACGATAGGCGTTCACCCGAAAACCATCGTCGCCGCGAATCTCCATCAGATCCGCGATTTCGTCGAATAGTTGCGCCACATCGGCGTTAGTCATGGGTGCTCCTGCCGTATCGGCAAAACCGCACATCTTACTCGGTCGCGCGGCGCGCGTCAGCTTGAGAAGGCAGGAACCGTATACAGGCGGCCAATTCACTCTCGTATGCTCCGCGTTTCTCATCGAAGCGAGCGCCGCGACTCTGCGTGAGAGCCGGCCGATCGTTCGAACCCGGACGCGAAAACCTGATGCCCAAACATTCCGTCCCCCTTCCTCGGCCCTGACCCCGCCGCGATTGCGACATCGCGCCGCCGTCGGGGTATACTCATTGTCGGAACATTTTTTCTGAGCGGAGCAGACGAAGGGACCGACATGGCCGCACCGAAACGCGGGGACAGACCGATCAAAATCGAGGAAACGGCGGGACGAAAGGCCTACTGCATGTGCGGCTGGTCCGAAAATCTGCCGTACTGCGACGGCGCTCATAGCCGCAACGAAACCGGTTGCGAACCGATTGTGTGTGAAGTGCCCGAAGACGGCAGAAAATCAATTTGCCAATGCGGATTGAGCCAGACGCTCCCGTGGTGTGATGGCGCGCACAAGGCATTGCAGCAGTCATGAGCCGGTTGCGCGTCGAGCCGCGCTCGCAATCGCAGCGAATCGATTTCCGCGTCCGTTATGCCGAGACCGATGCGATGGGTTATCTGCATCACTCGAACTATCTTGTTTATTTTGAGATGGGCCGAACCGAGTTGATGCGCGCGTGCGGAGTTTCCTATCGCGAGATGGAGGAGCGCGGTTTCTTTTACGTCGTGGCCAAAATGGAGATTTCGTATCGCATGCCGGCACGATATGACGATGTTGTGACACTGGAAACCGTCACCACACGACTGTCGCCGGTCCGAATTGACCACCAGTACAAACTGTGGCGCGGGGACGACCGGCTGACCGACGCGACGTCCACGCTGGTGTGCGTGGATCGTCAGGGCAGACCGACCGGAGCGCCCACGGATATTTTTGAAGCAATGTCGCGCGAACTGAGCGCACTGGAGAGCAACGTATGATTTTGCGAAACGGACTTATCGCCCTGCTCAGCATTACATTGCTGGCCAGCATGGGCACATCGTTGGCGTTGTCGGCAGATGCCGGGACATCCGTCGCGATCTCGTTCGCGCCTTCCGTCGAACCTGCTTTTCTGATTCAGGACCCGCCGCCCGAACCCGAACCCGAACCGGAGCCGGACCCCGATGAGCCCGATCCGGATGAGCCGGATGATCCGGAACCAATTTACGAAGAGCCGATGGGGAATGAGCCGACAGAGCCGCCGGTGGATACCCCATCTCAGCAGCCTGTTGATCGCGGGGCGCGACCGAGCCGCACCCGCCCCGAAATGAATCGTCCGCAGCGCCCCGTCCGAAACACCGAGCAACGCCCGCGCCGCACCCCGGCAGACGCCCGCAAAACCGCAACGCCCGCGGACAATTCCAGCGACAAACCCCGTGTTGCTTTCGACATCGAGATCGAAGAGCGTCCGATGGGCCGGGTCGTCATCGAAGTCGATACGGACGGATCGCCGAACACCGCGCAAAACTTTCTCGACTACGTGGATGCCGGCTTCTACAACAACACCATCTTCCATCGAATCGTGCAGGACTTTATCGTCCAGGGCGGCGGCTTTACGACGTTGGACACACCCAAGACCGAGGGCCTGCGCGAGCCCATCAAGAATGAGGCCAAGCCCCTGATGCATCACAATCGCGGGACCATCGCTGCCGCGCGGGTACATCGCAAGCGGGATTCCGCAACGTCCCAGTTTTTTATCAACCTCGACGACAACAATAAGTTGGATCGACAGTGGTATTGTGTTTTTGGCCGTGTCGTCGAAGGCATGGAACTGGTTGAACGTCTCGGCGAGACGCCCACGGACGTCAGCGAACTGGAAGGACCGCGCTACAAAACCAAGCCGATGGTTGCGCCCAAAATCGCGCGCGCATATCGGTATGGGAGCAGCCCCGGCGGATCAGAGCGCCCCCCGGCAGCCGCTGCGTCGGTCCCCGCTGATCGAACGCGCGATGCGGTAACCAATGCAGGCCCGGAGAACGCGAATACAGTCCCCGCTGCTGCAATGCCGCCGGAACCCGCGGTGACTGAAAATCAAGTACCAACGGAGGCCGCGACGCCGCCAGATCGCGGCGCACGAAATGCCGCAGCACAGCGTCGCACAACGCCGCGGGACAATGGCAACCCGATCCCATCCGGAAGCGACGAGGATGCGGCCATTCGCCAGCGGCTGATCGACCAGGTCATGAATGATCCGAATCTCAGTGAAGAGGAGAAGCAGGAAGGCCTGAAGAATGTCGAAATGCTGATGCAGATGCGAAAAATGGGTGGATCGAGCGATGCACCGGCAAAGCCGGCACGGGAACGCACGGTGAAACCGGTGGAGAACAAGCGGCCGCCACAAACCGGCAGCCGCTCGCCGGGGTAAGGGGCGCCGGCCAGTTCGCGAGCCGCGCCGGAGTCGTACGAGCCGAAGAGAATTCTCTTCGATCCAGGTCTTTTTTTGTGGATCGCGCAACGTCCGGCATCCTGTGTCGGACGTTTTTTTACTGCCATCCGCCCACTTTCCGATATTGCAATCGATTTCTGAAAGGCTGCTGTCATGGCCCGCGAGCTTTCAGGCAAGTCCATCGTGATCACCGGGGCAAGTTCCGGAATCGGGGCGACGACTGCTTTGGCGTGTGCGAATGCGGGGATGAATTGCATTCTCAATGCGCGGCGGGAAGACAAGTTGCGAGAAGTCGCGAAGACAGTGGAGGCCACCGGTCGAAGAGTGCAGGTTCTCGTCGGCGATGCGTCTGATGAACGTTGCATGACTGAAATGCTCGATCTGGCCGACCGCGATTTCGTCGGCGTATACGCAGTGCTCGCAAACGCCGGATACGGTGAAAGCATGGAAATGCACAAGATGTCGC